>NZ_DATMTE010000909.1:0-6915 GCF_035564935.1 Chitinophaga sp.
GGCGCCCTGTGCTTTATCGCGCGGGCTTATATTAAAATCTCTGACCATCCTGTAATCCAGGATCGTATAAGGATCATTTGCAGAGGAAGTAGTATGCAGCTGTGGATTTTCTTTCCATGTTTCCGGAAAGTAGCTGTTTACCTGCGCTTGCATAGAGAGCGGCAGCATGGCAATAGCTGCAACAGCCAGAAGAAGGACCCATTTTTTCATACGCGCTAAAGATAAGACGCAATTCCGGATTTTTATGCCTCACCCATACTTT
Organism: Chitinophaga sp.; assembly: GCF_035564935.1. GTDB lineage: Bacteria > Bacteroidota > Bacteroidia > Chitinophagales > Chitinophagaceae > Chitinophaga. The sequence continues at coordinate 263 of NZ_DATMTE010000909.1, forward strand.
GGATGGCATCGGATTCATAGATGCTTACTCCTTCATCGTTCTCTTTTGCCGCTACTATCATGGCATTGGCAACGGTTGCTGCTTTGATACCCCGGTATTTTTTCCATCTTCCCTGTAATAAAAAATAAAAAAGCTGGATAAGATATCTTCCGATCCACTCACCTAAGCGAAATTCGTTACGCTGGCCTATCAGCACGGAAGGCCGGAAAATATTCACACTGAAAAAACCCGCCTGTTGTATGGCTTCTTCCGTTTGCCCTTTTGTACGTAAATAGAAGTTGCGTGAACGGGGATTGGCGTTAATGGAAGACATCAGCAGGAATTGGGAAACGCCTTGTTCTTTGGCTATCCTGGCGCATTTTACGGGAATGCCATAATCTACTGCCCTGAAATTTTCCTGGTTGCCGGCCTTTTTAATGGTGGTGCCAATGCAGCAGAAAAGGATGTCGCCCTGCAACGCTGCAGCCAGGCTCTCTTCATCATCAAAGTTCACGATAATGCTTTCGAGTTTTGGTCTGTCATGTGCCCAGGGCTGCCGCACCAGCACCCTTACTTTGCTGAAGGCAGGGTCATGCAGGAGGCTCGCCACCAGGTGCGTGCCGGTGAGTCCTGTTGCGCCTATTACTATCGCCGTTTTATTCATGGAACCGGATTATGGGATTTATGATTTCTAAATGATTTGCGGCTATCTTTGCTGACCATAAATTTAAGTTATTATGCAGGTATCAGAAAATGTTCTGCTCAAATCATATAATACTTTCGGGATCAATGCCACTGCACGTTATTTCGCCCCTTTTTCTTCTGCAGAAGAGCTGATGGATATCACCAGGCGGCAGCAACAGGATGGCCTGCCCCGGATGATCCTCGGCGGCGGCAGCAATATCCTGTTCACGCAGGACTTTAACGGCTGGCTGCTGAAAAACAATATCAAAGGCATCAGCGTTACCGGTGAGGATAACGATTACGTATATGTGAAAGCCGGAGCAGGAGAGAACTGGCATGGGTTTGTACAGCATTGCATTGCGCAAAACCTGGCCGGACTGGAAAACCTTTCGCTGATACCCGGCAATGTAGGCGCCAGCCCCATGCAGAATATAGGCGCCTACGGCGTGGAAATAAAAGACGTGTTCCATGAGCTGGAAGCCCTGCACCTGGATGATCACAGCATCGTTACTTTTAATAACGCCGGTTGTCATTTCGGCTACCGTGAAAGCATCTTCAAAAAAGAATACAGGAACCGGTTTGCTATTTTATCTGTTACCTACCGGTTAAGCAAACAACCACATTTCAATACCAGCTACGGCGCTATCAATGAAGAACTCCAGCGCATGAACGTGCAGGAACTTTCTATCCAGGCTATCAGCCAGGCGGTGATCAACATCCGTTCTTCCAAACTGCCCAATCCTGCGGAAATAGGAAATGCCGGCAGCTTCTTTAAAAACCCTACGGTTTCCAAAGCAGTCTACGAAAAATTACATGCGGCCTTTCCGGCTATGGTGGCCTACCCCGTAGCAGATGATCACTTCAAACTAGCTGCCGGCTGGCTCATTGAGCAGTGCGGCTGGAAAGGATACCGTAATGGTGATGCAGGCGTTCACGCCCGGCAGGCGCTGGTACTGGTGAATTACGGCCATGCAAAGGGCAGCGACATCTATCATCTGTCCCAGCAGGTGCTGGACAGCGTGAAGGATAAATTCGGCGTGGAACTGGAGCGTGAGGTGAATATTGTTTGAGCGCCTTCGGCGCTGGAAATTGTCTTGGAGCATGATTACGCTGATTTTACTGATTTAAGGATTTGAATCATCTTTATTTTTTTTGATTTGGGGAGATAGAAGCGAATATAATCGCTTTCATCTCCCCAAATCTTTTAAAAAATCCAAAGAGTAAAAATCAGGCTAATCAGTAAAATCAGCGTAATCAGTGTTCCAAGACAATTTAAAGCGCCGAGGGCGCTCCCTACGCATTAGCGCGGATATGCGCTATGATCTTTCCCGCGTGGTCACGGGAGTTTTCAATGAACCATACGTGGGTGTTCATCCCGCCGCAAACCACACCGGCTAAATAAATGCGTGGCATATTGGTTTCCATGGTAAGCGGGTTGTAAGCCGGCAACCTGAGCTGGTCGTCTGATAAGGCGATGCCGGATTTTTGCAGCAGGCTGAAGTTAGGCTGGTAGCCGGTCATAGCAATAACAAAATCGTTGGCAATGGTGACAGGGCCATTGGGGGTGGCAATATCCACCTCCTTATCCCGGATGGCAGTGAGCGAAGAGTTAAACCATGCTTTAATGGAACCTTCTTTTATGCGGTTTTCAATATCCGGGCGCACCCAATATTTTACGCGGTTGCCGATGTCTTCCTGGCGGATCACCATAGTAACGCGGGCGCCTTTGCGGTATGTTTCCAGCGCTGCATCTACAGCGGAGTTATGTGCACCTATCACTACTACGTCCTGTGTGGCATAAAAGTGAGGATCTTTATAATAGTGGGTTACTTTAGGGAGATCTTCACCGGGGATGTTCAGCAGGTTGGGAATGTCATAAAAGCCGGTGGCAATTACTACATGCCGCGCATGATAGGCGCCTTTGGCGGTAGTGATCGTGTATTCACCGGCGTTAGGTGTTACCTGTTCTACTTCTTCAAACAGTTTTATGTTCAGCTCATGCGAAGTGGCCACCCGCCTGTAGTATTCCAGTGCTTCCGGCCGGGTAGGCTTCGGGTTGATAGACACAAACGGAACGTTTCCAATTTCCAGTCGCTCGGAAGTGGAGAAAAAAGTCATGTACAACGGGTAATTGTACAGGGAGTTCACCACACAGCCTTTTTCAAGGATAATATAGCTCAGCCCAGCTTTTTTGGCTTCCAGTCCGCAGGCAAGACCAATGGGCCCGCCACCGATAATCAATACATCAAACGCAGCATTCATACGATCATATTTTATTTACAGCGCTGCCATATAATCCAGCAGGCGGTACATGGTTTCAGTGTTTTGTGTGAGCAGGTTAGCGTGCTGCAGGATCTTCTCTTCACTTTGTACAAACGGTCCTCCTGCTGCAATGGCGCCGGCGCCATGCAGGATCATTTCCTGCAAACTTTCTGCCGTTAATTCCATGTGGAACTGGAGTCCTATTACACGGTCGCCGTAAATGAACGCCTGGTGGCTACAGGCTGCGGAGGCGGCAAAACGGGTAGCGCCAACCGGTACATCGAAGGTATCGCCGTGAAAATGGAAGGTGTTGAAATGCGAAGGCAGCACGCCTTCCAGCGGAGCGGCCTGGCCCTGGAAGCTCACATCCAGCGGGAACCAGCCTATTTCAGGTTGCGTATGCGGGTATACATTGGCGCCCAGGGCGGCTGCAATCAGTTGTGATCCCAGGCAAATGCCCAGTACTTTTTTATTCTGACGGATCGCTTCCCTGATAAGTGCTATTTCTGTAGTCATCCATGGATGATGATCCTGTTCGTATACGCCCATTGGTCCGCCCATGATAATGAGCCAGTCGGCCGCTGCGAGTGCAGTGGTGTCGGTGCTTTCATACCAGCGGGTGTGGGTCACCGTATGCTGGTGATGATTAGCCCAGTTGGCAATACAGCTTAATCCTTCAAAAGGTACGTGCTGAAAGTAGTGAATATGCATATGCAGAACGCTGAATGATGCACCGAAGATACGGCTGCTATTTCACTTCTGCTCTTACTACCCTTAAATATTCATAGCCTTTCATATGCCTGCTCCTGTCGCCGAAATACTTTGCACGGTAATCGTCGGCGCCGCCATCATAATGCAGCTGCAGGTGATAGGATTCCAGGTAGGCATACAGTTCTTCCGGGCAGATGCCGAAATCCCAGTTTTCACCGGCACGGCGCAGCAAGCGGTTAATGCGCACAAATCCATAAAAGGCGGTTGGATTTTCCAGCACCGCTTTTTCCACATAAGTGAAAATAATTTGTGTACCCGGATGAAAATTCTTTACGTGATGAAAAATCGTTTCCGCCTGTTTGGCTTCCTGTATGGTAGTAAGTCCTTCCCACAGGAACAATGTTTTATAATGTGAGCCGTAAAAGAGTTTTGGGAATACCTCGGAGATCTGCTGGTAGTTCATATCCAGCTCCACATAATCCACATGGATAGCAGGTAATCCTACCAGGGCCGACAGGATCTTCTTCTTGGTATACTGAAGCGTGGGATGATCCATTTCCACATAGTGCAGTGGCACCCCAACATTGAGACGATGCGCCCTTGTATCAAAAGTAGCATTGAGAATAATTACCTGGTTGATGCCCTGTGATTTTACAGCGTGAATGATCATGTCGTCTATCAGCCTTGTTCTGGCAACAGCCGCGGTGAAGCTGCCGGGCCAACGGAACTGTATACACGCAGTAACAATTTTCCTTATGAAGGGAATCATGCAACCTGCCAGTATAAGCTGGTAAAACTTCGACAGGAATGCGCTGGCAAAAGGATCGTATAACAAACGTTCTTTCTCCGGTTTGGTACTTTCTATTGCCCGGAATGCCGCCATGTAAGTGCCGGATTTTGTGGCTGGGGACCGGCTCATAAATTGTGTGTAGTCATCGTGGTTATTGAGATAAATGCTGCCAGTATCACCGTGTCTGTGATCAAATATATGTAAAAATGAGAATAGGATTATCACGGGATTTTCCCCGGTATCAGGCCATACAACAGATGGCCAGCAAGGTAGCTGCGCTGATCAGTATCCAGAGTATAACCCCGTGGATCAACGGTTTGCGGCCTATGCTGCGTAATGCTTCACGGCTGAGATGGGTACCGATGAGGAACAGGGTGAGCGACAAGCCGGTTTTGGCGCTTTTTACCAGGAAGAGGCCTGTTGGCTGAAACTGCGGCACCCAGGTATTCAATATCATGGCGCCTGCAAATACGGCAATAAACCAGGGGATCCTGATGTTGCCGGTATCCGTTTTAAATAACAGGGTAGTTATGAAGGCCACGGGAATAATCCACAAAGCGCGTGATAGCTTCACGGTAGTGGCTATCTGCAATGCTTCTTCGCCATATTTGCTGGCGGCGCCTATTACAGAGCTGGTATCGTGAATGGCTATGGCGCTCCACAGGCCAAACTGTTGCTGGGTTAAATGCAATCCGTGACCAACTGCCGGGAAAATAAAGAGGGCCAGGGCATTCAACAGGAAGATGATGCCCAGCGCAGCCGATACCTGTTTTTCTCCTGCTTTCATTACAGGTGCAATAGCGGCTATGGCGCTGCCACCGCAGATAGCCGTGCCGCAGGAAATAAGATGAGATGTTTTTTTATCGATCCCCAATAGTTTGCCCAGTATAGCGCCGGTTAGCAATGTGCCGGTAATTGCGGCAATGGTGAACAGGAGTCCTTCCTTACCGGTTTTCAGCGCGCTATGCACATTCATGCCAAAGCCCATTCCAATGATGGATAGCTGCAGCAACCGGTGCGTGATGCGGGGAGTTACTGCAGCAAAGGGGTTGCCGCTGGTTTGTGCCAGTGCAACTCCCAGCAGCAATGCCACAGGCGGTGTTACTGCCGGTAGCAGTGTAATAGCCGCTGCAGTGAGGAATATAATTTTCTGTGTGTTCTCCGGTAGCCAGGCGGCTGCGGTATTCTCTTGTTGCATACACAAACATTTGTAATTGGATCACAAAGTTCCGTATCACAACTCCCGGAGTCAAATGGCTATAAGTGATAGGTGATAACTAAAAGTTATGACTTTAATCAACAGAGAGAATGAATTTGTTGAACTTCACCGCGAAATCTTCTTTCAGGCTTTTATCAATGCCATTGAGATAGTTAACGGTAAAGCCGCGTTGCAGCCTGCGTGTGCTGCCGCCATTGAGCTCAAAGGGGCGGGCATGCAGTACGCCGATCAGCTGCTTTCCCTGGAATACAAGGGCCAGCCGGTACAAGGGACTGGGATCATCAATGCCGCTTTCATAATTGAAGTACAACACATAGGGTTTGAGGGTAGTTTCTTCTTCCAGTTTGAAATTGTGGATAAAGGGGTCCATATCAGCGGTGCTGCGGCCTGTATGTTGCTTCAGGTAGCTGCTTAAAGCGGATTCAATGATGGTACCGTTGCGGATATTTTTCTTTTGCGTATAGCCGGTAACGGTAGCCCACATTTTTTCCCCATTGGTGGCCACCGGTAGTTTGATATCGCGTTGCAGCACGCCTGCTTCCACACCATTTACTTTTATTTTGCGCCCTTTGTGGAAAATGGGTTTGCTAAATTCATCTTTCGTAATATCAAAATCAACACTTACCGGGTACCAGTCTTTTTTTACAGGCGCACAGCGCAGCGGGATATAATCTAACAGGGTAACCAGTGGTTCTCCACCCGGATTATTCAATATGGTGGCAGCGCCGTTAATTCGCTCGCCTATAATGGGCGCCTTACTGCGGGCGGGTTTGGTAGTGGTGGCAGTGGATGTGGATGATGTTTTCTTTTTATTGCCGGCTACATCTTCTTCGTTGTCGTATTTGCCAGGTTTATTATTCAGGTTGCACGATGCCAGTAATACTGCCAGCAGCAGGCAGGATAATTGTTTATTGAGATGCATATGAAAGTTACTGTTTTATGGAGATGGAAGTACTCCGGCTTCCATCCATGCCGCATCTGCACAAAGATTGGGCCGCGGATTTTGTC
>NZ_DATMTE010000910.1:0-2268 GCF_035564935.1 Chitinophaga sp.
AACCTGTATGGACAGGCCATTGCTTACCTGAAAGACTCTCATAAGGCCCAGGATGTGGTACAGGAAGTATTTCTCACCATCTGGAAAAACCGGGGCACTCTCCCGGATATAGAACGGCCGCAGCACTATTTGTACACAATGGCCAAGAACAGGATACTAAGTGAATTTAGAAAGAAGCTGGTGGTTCCGATCCCCGATGGTATAGCGCAGCTGCAACCGGCAGCTGATTCCTCTGCAGAGGAGCAACTGGCCACCAAACAGCTCCGGGAGCTGATGCAGGCGGTGGTAAACCAGATGCCGCCGCAACGCCGGGCCGTTTTTGAGCTGAGCCGGCACGAAGGATTAAAGTACGAGGAAATTGCGGCACGATTGGGTATTTCCCGGGAAACGGTGAAAGGCCATATGATAAAGGCCCTGGCACAGGTGCGCACCTTCATGCGGCATGCACTGCGACTGCTGTTCCAAATTTTTTTTTAAAGAGAGCAACCCTCTTTTTACGCTGCTGCGTCTTTATAGTATATGCACATCGACCAATTCAAGGATTTATTGGAAAAATACCTGGATGACAGGATCTCGCCGGAAGAACGCCGGCAGCTGGCTGACGCGCTGGAAGACCCAAAGTACGTGCAACTCCTGGACGAAACGATCTACGGGGAACTGGTAGCGCGGGCCTACGAAGGAACGCCGGATGAAGGGATCAGGCAATTGATCCGGCAACGGCTTGACCAGGAAACGTCCCCTGTTCACACTATCAGGCCCCGGAGGTACCGGTGGGCGGTGGCTGCCGCGATACTCGCTCTTGTAGCCGGCGCCTGGTTATGGCTGCAGCGGCCGGTGAAACAGCCGGCAGCGCAACAACTCATGGCCGATGCAATACCCGGCACCAACAAGGCTACCCTGACCTTATCAGATGGGTCTAAAATAACATTGGACAGCGCCGGCAACCAGGTGATCCGGCAGGGCGCAACGGCTATCCATCTGCAGGGCGGCCAGCTAAAATATGATGCCCAAAACTCCCCCGCTTCCGTTCAGTATAATATACTCAGCACCCCAAGGGGCGGCCAGTTCCGGATCACACTCCCGGATGGCACACAGGTGTGGCTAAACGCTGCTTCCACGCTGCGTTATCCAACGGCCTTTACAGGCCCGGAAAGACTTGTAGAGGTGAATGGAGAAGCTTATTTTGAAGTAGCAGGTAATGCCAACCAGCCATTCAGGGTGAAGATCAAAGACGCTGAGGTGCAGGTGCTGGGAACAAGTTTCAATGTGAATGCTTATGCAGATGAACCAACTATACAAACTACATTACTGGAAGGCTCCATTAAGCTATCTGCCCATAATAACCAGGTATTACTTAAACCGGGACAGCAGGCAATTTTGGCGACTAACAAGGAATTTCATATCAATGAGGTAAATCCTAACGACGCCATTGCCTGGAAGAACGGCTATTTTCTCTTTAAAAATGAGGGCATCGAAAGCGTTATGAGAACCATCGCGCGCTGGTACGATGTGGACGTTAGCTACCAGGGCGATGTAATGAAACAGCGCCTTGGAGGAACCGTTTCCCGTTACGAAAATCTGGAAGATCTGTTAAAGACAATTGAATTAACCAAAAGCTTAAAATTTAAAATTGAGGGAAGGAGGGTAACAATTATGCCATAAAATCTTTTACTCCGTATTGCTATTACTTAAATACGGCCGGATGCGGCGCGCGACGCACCCCGGCCAAGCCTTGGCGGCCCATGTCATGGAATAGCTAACTAACCCGCCAGCTAGGTTATAAAACCAAACATTTAGTGGTAAGATATCCCAAATGCATACAGGTGCAGCGGGTGTCCTATGCGTTCTTTAAAATATTCCTCAGTTATGAAACTTACAATAGTACTATTACTTGCAACAGTTTTGCAGGTCAGAGCGGCAACATACGCTCAATCTATTAATTTGAAAGTCAAAAACGCATCCCTGGAAGAAATATTTACGCAGATAAGGCTGCAAACCGGGTTTAATTTTTTATACAACCCCAGCGCACTGGAAGAAACAAAGAAAGTTTCAATAGCTGTTACCAATGCGTCGTTAAAAACAGTGCTGGATCAATGCTTCAAAGATCAACCCGTAGTATACGTGATCACTCAAAACAATGTGGTGATCAGCCGAAAAACATCGGCGCCGGAAACACCGGATGCTCCCGGGGTGGCTATAAACATCACCGGTCAGATAAATGACGCTAAAGGCTCGCCTGTTCCCGGTGTATCGGTCACCATTAAAGGC
>NZ_DATMTE010000911.1:0-15183 GCF_035564935.1 Chitinophaga sp.
CGGATAATCTAAACTAAAGACAATATTTATAACAATTTAACGCTGAACTGAAGTTGGAAAAAACCGCAACTCATACCAACATTTCTGCATATCATCCCGCTTTAAACAAAGGGGTATATTCTGTTGGGTTCAATGTCTTTAGATTCCTTTCCCGACGACCTAGAATTTGATAGCGCTTGTCTGTATAACCGCTATCGCACCGTGATTCCCCAATCCTCCGGTGAACCTTTCCATCAATGGAATTTCAAGTTACTTTATTGATTCACGATTTCAATTTAAAAAGTTGGAAAATCAACATATCATCGTTAGGGTAGCCACTCCTGACGATATTCACTATTCAAATACCATCACCGACGAGATGGAATCATCTGCAAAAGCAAGAGGAACCGGCATTGCAAAGCGTTCCCCTGATTATGTAGAGCTGAAAATGAAGGAAGGTAAGGCCGTGATTGCCGTTACCGAACAGGGCGATTGGGTGGGCTTCTGCTATATTGAGGCCTGGGGGCATGAGAAATTTGTGGCGAACTCGGGACTGATCGTTAATCCCGCCTTCAGAGGGCATGGTGTTGCCAAATCAATCAAGAAAAGAATATTCGAGCTGTCGAGAGAGAAATACCCCGATGCCAAGATCTTCGGTTTAACCACCGGGCTGGCAGTAATGAAAATCAATTCCGAGCTTGGTTACGAGCCGGTAACATACTCTGAGCTTACCGACGATGAAGAGTTCTGGAAAGGTTGCAGAAGCTGTGTGAACTTCGACATCCTCACTGCCAAAAACAGGAAGAACTGTTTGTGTACCGCCATGCTGTACAATCCGCTGGAGAAACTGAAAGAAGCAGAAGAAAAAGCAATGGCCGAAAAAGCTGCCGCTGCGGAACCACAACCACAGCCGCAATTATCTGTGAACGCCAGTGGTCATATGCACCACGCCAGGCGCCGCCGCAGATTTAAAGGAAACATAAAGCTTTACGAGCGATGGTTACGTTTTAAAAGATTTGTTTTGCTGAAAAGCAGGAAAGAAGGTGGCGCCACCGGGTCAAAAAAGAAATTTTTCCTGTTCTGACTACAGGATTGTCAATATTGTAATCTGGATCTATAAAAAAAGATGTCATAATGAAAAAAGTAGTACTGGGATTTAGCGGAGGACTTGATACTTCCTATTGCGTTAAATATCTGACCGAAGAAAAAGGATATGAAGTGCATTCAGTGATCGTAAACACTGGTGGTTTCTCTGAAGAGGAACTGCAGGAAATAGAAAAGCGCGCTTATAACCTGGGCGTTAAAAGTCATAAAACTGTTAATGCAATACGTTCTTATTATGATGGTGTGATCAAATACCTCATCTTCGGTAATGTACTGAAAAATAATACCTACCCGTTAAGCGTAAGTGCAGAGCGCATGAGCCAGGCGCTGGCCATCGCGGAATATGTGAAGGAAGTAGGCGCCGACGCAGTAGCGCACGGCAGCACCGGTGCAGGTAACGACCAGGTGCGTTTCGATATGGTATTCCATATCATGATCCCCGGTGTGGAGATCATTACTCCTATCCGTGATATGAAACTGAGCCGTGAAGAAGAGATCACTTATCTCCGGTCGAAAGGAGTGGAAGTGAACTTTGAAAAAGCAATGTACTCTATCAACAAAGGTATGTGGGGAACTTCCGTAGGCGGTAAAGAAACACTGACCTCCAACGGCATGCTGCCTGAAGCGGCATGGCCCACCCAGCTTACAAAGCAGGGAGAAGAGCAGGTGAAATTAACATTTGAAAAAGGAGAGCTTACCGGTGTGAACGATAAAACTTTCGGTCACCCCAGTGAAGCCATTCAATATTTACAAACCATTGCCGGCCCGTTTGCCATTGGCCGCGATATCCACGTAGGCGATACCATCATCGGTATCAAAGGACGTGTTGGGTTTGAAGCTGCTGCGCCCATGGTGATCCTTAAAGCGCATCACGCACTGGAAAAGCATGTGTTAACCAAATGGCAGCTGAGCTGGAAAGACCAGCTGGCGCAGTTCTACGGTAACTACATGCACGAAGGACAGATCATGGACCCGGTAATGCGCGATATCGAAGCCTTCCTGCAAAATACCCAGGAAAACGTATCCGGCGAAGTGTTCGTTACCCTGATGCCTTACCGTTTCCAGGTAACCGGTATCAGTTCCCCTTACGACCTGATGAGCAGCAAGTTTGGTAAATACGGTGAAATGAACACCGGCTGGAGCGGCGACGATGTAAGAGGATTCAGCAAAATTTTTGGTAACCAGACCATGATCTGGCACCAGGTTAAAAATTCTATCTAAATCAGCAGGCAATGGCAAATGATAAAAAGATAAAGGCAGGAATTGTAGGCGGGGCAGGTTATACAGGCGGTGAAATGATCCGGCTTTTACTGAACCACCCGGATGTTACTATTTCGTTTGTGCATAGCCGTAGTAATGCGGGCAACCCGCTGTATGCTGTGCATGCCGACCTGCTGGGAGAAACAGAGCAACTGTTCACCGGCGATCTTAGTAATGATATCGACGTGATGTTCCTTTGCCTGGGCCATGGCGAATCAAAGAAATTCCTGGAAGCCAATGATGTGGCAGCGCATGTAAAAGTGATTGACCTGAGCCAGGATTTTCGTTTAGGCGAAACCGTTAAGGAACGCGTGTTTGTATACGGGCTGCCTGAAATGCAGCGGGAACAAATTAAAACCGCGCAGAACATTGCCAATCCCGGCTGTTTTGCTACCGGTATCCAGCTGGGGCTATTACCGCTTGCCAAAGCAGGGCTGCTGGGAGAAGTGCATACCACCGGTATCACCGGCTCCACCGGCGCAGGACAAAGCTTACAGGCCACCTCTCACTTTACATGGAGAGCCAATAATATTTCTACCTATAAAGTGCTCACTCACCAGCACCTGAAAGAAATACGACGAAGCCTGCAGCTGTTGCAGCCAGGCTACAATGGTGAGGTGAACTTTGTTCCGGTACGCGGCGATTATCCAAGAGGGATCTGGGTAACCTCGTACCTGCAAACCGACTTATCGCTGGAAGAGGCTGTGAAGCTGTATAAAGACTTTTACGCCGGTCATCCGTTTACACACGTAAGCGATAAACAGATAGATCTGAAGCAGGTGGTAAATACCAACAAGTGTTTGATCCAACTGGAAAAAACCGGTAACAAACTGGTGATCCATTCCATTGAAGACAACCTGCTGAAAGGCGCTTCCGGTCAGGCAGTGCAAAACATGAACCTGATGTGCGGACTGGATGAAACGGCAGGACTGAAACTGAAGTCCATCGTGTTCTAAACGTTTTTATCATTCTCAATTTTTTTGCCAGCATGAAACTCTTCGACGTATATCCCGTTAACGATATCATTATAGAAAAAGCCCTCGGCTCCCATGTTTGGGACGATAAGGGTACGCAATACCTGGACCTGTACGGCGGGCATGCCGTGATCTCTATTGGTCATACGCACCCGCATTACGTAAAACGCCTTACAGACCAGTTACATAAAGTAGGCTTCTATTCCAATTCCGTAAAGATGCCTTTACAGGAAGAACTGGCCGCCCTGCTGGGCAAGGTATCCTGTAAGGAAGACTACCAGCTGTTCCTCTGCAACTCCGGTGCAGAAGCCAATGAAAACGCTTTGAAGCTGGCTTCTTTCTACAACGGTAAAAAGAAAGTGATCGCTTTTAAAAAAGCATTCCATGGCAGAACATCCCTGGCGGTAGCTGCTACCGATAATCCAAAGATCGTAGCGCCGGTAAATGAAACAGACAACGTAGTGTTTTTACCCTGGGAAGACCAGGCCGCACTGGAACAGGCTTTTCAACAGTATGAAGTATCTTCTGTGATCATTGAAGGTATACAGGGCGTAGGTGGCATTAATGTAGCCAGCGAAGCTTTCCTGCAAAAGATCAGGAGCCTTTGCGATGCGCACAATGCCGTATTCATTGCAGACTCTGTGCAGTGCGGATACGGCCGCAGCGGTAAATTTTACTCGCACGATTTTGCCGGTGTAAATGCTGATATCTACAGCATGGCAAAAGGAATGGGGAACGGTTTCCCTATCGGCGCCATTATCATTGCGCCTAAGTTCCAGGCTGTGTATGGCATGCTGGGCACCACCTTTGGCGGTAATCACCTGGCCTGCGCCGCAGCCCTGGCCGTACTGGAAACCATACAGGCGGAAAAACTGGTAGAGAATGCAGCTACTATAGGTAACTATCTCATGGAAAACCTGCGCACTTTTGATAAGGTAAAAGAAGTAAGAGGCCGTGGTTTGATGATCGGTATAGATCTTCCCGAAGAATTATCACAGGTAAGAAAAGAACTGCTGCATACCCATAAGATCTTTACCGGTGAGGCAAAACCAAACGTGATCCGTTTGCTGCCTTCACTGGCGCTTACACAAGCGCATGCCGATCAGTTCCTGGAAGCATTCGGAAAAGCATTAAATAAATAAGTAAACAACCATGTACGGCAGGCAGTGTGCCTTTACATCTTTCCACTGCCTGTTTAAAGCCTATAAGCGAAATGAAACAATTTATTTCTACAGCAGATGTTCCCAGTGTCCCGCGGTTAGTGGACATTGCGCTGAACTACAAGAAAGATCCTTTGAGGGATAAGGAATTAGGTAAGAATAAAACAGTGGGAATGATATTCCTGAATCCCAGTTTGCGAACACGCTTAAGTACACAGATCGCTGCAAAGAACCTGGGTATGGAAGCCATCGTGTTTAACATCGATAAGGAGGGCTGGGCGCTGGAAATGAATGATGGCGTGGTGATGAATGGCAACACCACCGAACATGTAAAGGAAGCTGCGGCAGTAATGGGACAGTATTTCGATATACTGGCTATCCGTACATTTCCCGGTTTGAAGAATAAAGAAGAAGATTATACGGAGAAATATATTAACCAGTTCATTAAGTATGCCGGTGTGCCGGTGGTAAGCCTGGAAAGCGCTACCCTGCACCCTTTGCAGAGTTTAACAGATGTAATCACCATTAAGGAAAACTGGCAGCAGACCCGTAAACCTAAAGTGGTAATGACCTGGGCGCCTCACGTAAAAGCGCTGCCACAGGCTGTTCCCAACTCTTTTGCACAATGGATGAACGCATGGGGAGAAGCAGATTTTGTGATCACTCACCCGGAAGGTTATGAACTGGATGAAAAATTTTCCGGTAATGCACATATTGAATATGACCAGGATAAGGCATTGAAAGATGCAGACTTTGTATACGTGAAAAACTGGTCTTCTTACAAAGACTATGGCAAGATCACCTGTACAGACCCTTCCTGGATGGTGACTAACGAAAAACTGGCGCATACCAATGCGGCTAAAGTAATGCACTGCCTGCCTGTAAGAAGGAATGTAGTAATTGCAGATGAAGTACTGGATGGTCCGCAATCTATCGTTATCCGGGAAGCGGGTAACCGTGTATGGGCTGCCCAGGCGGTTTTGAGTGAAATACTGAAAGGATAATTATGATCAACTTATTTATTATCAAAGTAGGCGGAAACGTGATCGATAACCCGGCATTGCTGCAAACCTTCCTGGAGAAGTTTGCAGCCATTCCGGGTAAAAAGATCCTGATACATGGCGGCGGTAAAATCGCTACCCGTATCGGCGACAAGCTGGGCATTGAATCAAAGTATGTAGACGGCCGGAGGATCACGGATGCAGATACCATCGATGTGGTGACAATGGTATACGGCGGTTTGGTGAACAAACAGCTGGTAGCCCGGCTGCAGGCCAATGGCTGTAATGCCATCGGTTTAACCGGTGCGGATGCCAACATCATTCCTGCGGTAAAAAGACCGGTAAAGGAAATCGACTATGGTTTTGTGGGCGATATACATACCGGCGCCCTGCATACCGCTCCGCTGAAAGCCTTGCTGGATGCCGGTATTACACCGGTGTTTGCACCGCTTACGCATGATGGTAAGGGGCAGATCCTCAATACAAATGCGGATACCATTGCTTCTTCCCTGGCTATTGCTTTATCAGAGCACTATAGCGTGAGGTTGATCTACTGCTTTGAAAAGAAGGGCGTATTGCGGGATCCGGCAGATGATGAGGCTGTGATCAATCTCATCAACAAAGAAATTTACCAGCAACTGCTGGAAGAAAAAATACTGTCGGACGGAATTTTGCCAAAACTGCAAAATGCTTTCGGGGCAATAGACAATGGTGTAAAAGAAGTGCTGATTGGGCATGCGGATGATGTTCTGAGCAATACAACCCCCGAAGTGGCAGGCACGCTAATATGCTAACCTATGTGGAACGAAAAACTATATGATGTGGCGGTGGCCCTGCTGAAACAGATGATCGCCACCCCTTCATTAAGCCGCGAAGAAGACGGCACCGCGCAACTGATCAGTGAATTTCTGACAGCCATGGATATTCCGCATGAGCGGCATCTCAATAATATCTGGGCCTTCAATAAACATTACGATCCCTCCAAACGTAATATACTCCTGAACTCCCATCATGATACCGTAAAACCCAATCCGCAATATACCCGTGATCCTTTCAGTCCGGATGTGGAAGACGGAAAGCTCTACGGGCTCGGTAGCAATGATGCCGGCGGTTGCCTGGTAAGCCTCATCGCAACGTTCCTGCACTTTTATCATCGCAGCGATCTTAACTATAACATTATCCTTACAGCTACTGCAGAAGAAGAGATCAGCGGCGCCAACGGGATAGAAAGTATCCTTCCAAAACTGCCCGCTGTTGAATTTGCGATTGTGGGCGAACCTACTTTAACCCAACTGGCTATCGCTGAAAAAGGTTTGATGGTACTGGATTGCACCAGTTATGGCAAAGCAGGGCATGCCGCCAGGGAGGAAGGGGAAAATGCTTTGTATAAAGCATTGCCCGATCTTAATTGGTTTAAAGATTTCCGCTTTCCAAAAGTATCGGAAACACTGGGGGCGGTGAAGATGAGCGTTACCGTGATCAATACTTCCAATAAAGCGCATAACGTAGTACCGGCCGATTGTACCTTTGTGGTAGATGTACGGGCTACTGATCAGTATACACTTGAAGAGCTGCTGGAAATTATCCGGGCCAATGTATCCTGCGAGGTAAAGCCACGATCCATGCGGATGAGGCCATCCTTTATCCCCATGGATCACCCGTTTGTACTGGCAGGCGTAAGTGTGGGTAAATCCTGCTATGGATCGCCTACCACGTCCGACCAGGCGCTGATCCCCGCTACCTCTGTAAAAATGGGACCCGGCGACTCAGCCCGCTCACATACCGCAGATGAATATATTCACCTGCACGAAATTAAAGAAGGCATCCAGAGTTATATTCAGTTACTTGAAATGATCCAGTAGTATGAATTTTGAACCTGTTTTGGAAAATAAGCGCGTTTTGCTGCAGCCTTTGCAGCAGGAACACCTGCAGGCGCTGCTGCCGGTTGCACTGGATCCGTCTTTGTGGAGAATAGGATTGCAGCATGTTGCCAGTGAACAGGACCTGGAAGCATATATCGGGAAAGCATTGGGAGAAAGAGCGGCGCAAACATCCATTCCTTTTGTGATCATTGATAAAAAGGAAAACCGCATGGCTGGTTCCACCCGTTTTATGGGGTTATCTTTACCGCATAAGAAAACAGAAATAGGCGCTACCTGGATCACACCTGCGTTGCATGGCTCCGGCCTTAATAAGGCCATGAAATTTGCTATGCTGCAATACGCGTTTGAAGTGATGGAGCTGAACCGGGTGGAGTTCAAAACAGATGAATTGAATACACAGTCGCGCAACGCTATCCTCAGCCTGGGTTGCACACAGGAAGGCATTTTCCGGCATCATATGATCACCAGCACCGGGCGGCTGCGTAACAGTGTTTTCTTTAGCCTGCTGAAAGAAGAGTGGCCGGATGTAAAGCAGCGTATCTTTGGTAAATATGATTTTTAATTTCATGCCTTAACTGCGCCTGAAAAAACTATAGTATTATGAAATTGTGGCAAAAAGATAAAGCTTCCTTAGCGGCGGTGGAAACATTCACCGTAGGAAAAGACCGTGAAATGGATGCCTTCCTGGCGCCGTTTGATGTGCTGGGTTCCATGGCGCATATCACCATGCTGCAAAGTATAGGATTGCTGGAAAAGGAAGAACTCACCATACTGAAACAGGAACTTAAAAACATTTACCAGGAAATTCAGTCCGGCAGTTTTAAACTGGAAGAAGGAGTGGAAGATATTCACTCACAGGTAGAACTGTTGCTGACCCGTCGTTTGGGCGAAGTTGGCAAGAAGATCCACAGCGGCCGCTCGCGCAACGATCAGGTGCTGGTAGACCTGAAGCTGTTCCTGCGTCATGAGCTGCAAACCATGACGGAAGAGGTGCTGGCGTTGTTTCACCTGCTGCAACAAAAAAGCGAGGAATATAAAGCACACCTGATACCGGGTTATACCCATCTGCAAATTGCCATGCCTTCCTCTTTCGGATTATGGTTTGGCGCTTATGCAGAAAGCCTGGTAGACGACCTTACCATGTTACAGGGCGCATACCGGGTGGTGAATAAAAACCCGCTGGGCTCTGCTGCCGGTTATGGATCTTCGTTCCCCCTTGACCGTGAGCTTACCACCGCATTGCTTGGTTTTGATGCGCTTAACTATAACGTAGTATACGCACAGATGGGCCGCGGTAAAACGGAGAAGATAGTCGCTTTTGCACTGGCAGGCATTGCCGCCACTATTGCCAAAATGGCCATGGACGCCTGTTTGTTTATGAACCAGAACTTTGGCTTTATCAGCTTCCCGGATGAACTGACCACCGGCTCCAGTATCATGCCGCATAAAAAGAACCCGGATGTGTGGGAACTGATCCGCTCTCATGGCAATAAACTCCAGGCATTGCCCAATGAAATTGCGATGATGATCACCAACCTGCCTTCCGGCTACCACCGCGACTTACAGCTGTTGAAGGAGAACCTGTTCCCGGCTTTTCAAACGCTCAAAGACTGTATCCGCATGAGCCGCCTCATGCTGGAAAATATCCGCATTAAGGAAAATATACTGGACGATGACAAGTACCAGTACCTCTTCAGCGTGGAAGTGGTGAATAACCTGGTGCTGCAGGGCACTCCTTTCCGTGAGGCCTATAAGAAAGTAGGGATGGATATTGAAAACGGTACCTTCTCACCGGACAAGGCCGTGAATCATACCCATGCAGGTAGCATCGGCAATTTAGGTACACAGCAGATTGCAGCACAAATGGATGCCGTGATCAAAGGATTTCCTTTTGAATCAGTAGATAAAGCGATAGAAAAATTGCTCAACAGCTAATAAACATATTTACATAAAAAAAGCAGGGATCACATATTGATCCCTGCTTTTTTTATGCCGGTATTTTTAGAATCCTATAGTCATGCCGGCAAAGAAATTAATACCTGCCATAGGATAATAATAGCTATCATATACTACGCGGTTGCTGCCAAGATCGTAGCTGCTGTAAGTGCTTCCGTTGGGCGCATATTTCACGTTGAAAACATTGTTCAGCATGAATTGCAGTCCGAGTTCCCGGAATAACGGTTGCGGCACTACGTAGTTGATGCGCAGGTTATTTACAAAGTAAGGATCGAGGCTGCCATCTATGTTGGAGGTATTGTCCATATACTGGCGGCTTACATATTTCCCGAGTACATCGATGTTCAGGTTTTTAACCGGTTTCACGGTTAACGTGAACCCACCTACGAAAGAGGGGGAGAAGGAAATATCTGTTTTGCTGAATACCTGTGTATGTGCCGCTTCATCGCCATCGTAACTAACGGCATGGTAATCCAGCACTTTGTTCTGGCTCAAAGCTGCGTTGGCGGCTATGTTCACGATGCTGCCCAGTTTTACGTTACCATTCACTTCAACACCCATGCGGTAGCTTTTAGGAATGTTGGTACGTACATAGGCGCCTACATCCGTGAGCATGCCGGTTTGCACCAGCTGGTTTTTGTAGTTCATGTAATATACGTTGGCCTGTATAGCGGCAATGTTATTGTTCCATGAGTAACCTGCTTCCACATCGCGGAGTATTTCCGGTTGGGGCGCCGCTACGCCGTAGTTGTTCTCAAAGTCGCCGCGGTTGGGCTCTTTATGAGCAATGGCAACGGACGCAAATACCCGGTTGGTGGGATTAATGTTGTAGGAAATACCTGCCTTGGGATTGAAGAAATTATAGTTCACATGTGCAATATATGTGGGGGCAGCTTCAAACCCATCCATGTTGTACATGATGTTGCGGTATTGCATATCTGCAAAAATGCTCAGGGCAGTGGTAAGTTTATATTCTCCTTTCCAGTATACATTGAAATCATTTTTGGCGGCGGGATACGTGTAGTATTCATGATCTTTGTCGATGCCGGTTTGTGCCCAGATGATTTTGCCGTAATGATCGCCGGTATAGCGGTTCCAGCCGCCGCCCAGGCTCCAGTTGAATTTTTCGCCGGTACGGTTTACAGAAAATACGGAGCCATAAAAGTAATTGTCCAGCCACAGCTGCCGGACGAGATCAGTAGTATCAACGCTTTTACCGTTGATCACCGGTCCCTGAAGTCCATAATCAGAGAATGGCTGCTGCGCTTTATATTCTTCGTAGTAGCCGCGTCCTCGGGTGAGGTGGAAGGCCACGTTAAAGTTGAGGTGGGAGTTAATTTCCTGGTTGAGGAACAACTGGTAATGATCCTGCTGATAATTGTCGGTTTCATTATCATAGGGAGTACCTGGTTTTTCGGTGCCGGCCGCATTGTATGTGCGGTCTGTTTCCAGGAGTGCTTTTGGTACGCCGTACCAGGCCTGGTACGTTTTTTCTTTCCCGGAGAAGACGTTCAGCCGTATGGCTGTTTTGGCGGAAACGTAGGCGGCGGAAGTATAGAAAGATTGCAGGTCGGAAGTGGCGCGGTCTATATACCCGTCTGATGAAATTTTGGAGAGGCGCGCATCAATGGTGAAGTGATCGTTGATGAGGCCGGAACCTGCCTTCACCGTATGTTTCCAGCTGTTGAAGGAGCCGTAGCTATTACTGATTTCGCCGTAGGCCTTTTCATTGAATTGGTTGGTGCTGAGGTTCAGCGTAGCGCCAAAAGCGGAAGCGCCATTGGTGGAAGTACCTACGCCCCGCTGCAGCTGAACGCTGCTTACAGAAGAAGCAAAGTCCGGCATGTTCACAAAAAAGGTTCCCTGCGATTCCGCATCGTTCACCGGGATACCATTTACCGTAACGTTGATGCGGGTAATATCGGAGCCACGTACCCGCATTCCGGTATAGCCGATGCCGGTACCGGCGTCTGAATTGGTGACTACGCCGGGCTGCTGATCCAGCAGGATAGGCAGGTCCTGCCCGAGATTTTGTTTTTTGATATCCGCTGCTGTTAAGGTAGTGTTTACAAAAGGTGAATTTTTACCTGCGCGTAAGCTGCTGATCTCTACCGGTTTTACAAACAGTGCTGTTGTTTCCAGGGAGATGTCGTTGAGTTGGGTGCTGTTATTGGCGGTAATGGTAGTGGTAAATGTTTTGAACCCTACAAAGCTGGCTGTTAAAGTATAATTTCCTTTTTTAGGAAGATGGATACTGTAATGGCCCCTGCTGTCGGTAACAGCGCCGGTTTGGTTGATGGAAATGGTAACACCCTCCAGTGGCTGGCTGCTGGTTTTACTGGTAACGGTACCGGTTACCAGCGATTGTGCATGTAAAGCGCCTGCTACGGATAGCAGCACTAATAACATTAGCTGTTTCATTTTAAATATCCTGTTTTCTGTTTGTTCATTCCTAACCAGCATTACCTGGTCCAGGTTCATTGGGTGTGATCTCAGCCTGAAAGTAAGGCACCCCATGTGTTGCGTTACTGCAAAGGTATACTTGTAGAAATTATAAATCAGAAATTATTTTTTGGGAGAAGGAAATAGCTTAATTTTCAGGATACTTCTCTCAATCATCTTTTATAAATTTTTAATCATTTAAATCTTTATTTCTGATGATGAAACTTCAGTTTATCGGGCATCTTGGCCGCGATGTAGTGAAAAAAGAAGTCAACGGCGCTACTGTTTTCAATTTTCCGGTAGCGGTAAATGAGCGTTTTAAGAACGCACAGGGCGTACTGGAAGAAAGAACTACCTGGGTGGATTGCGCGCTTTGGGACAAGTTCAATGTAGCTCCTTTTTTAACGCAGGGTGTAATGGTATACGTAGAGGGCGCTCCCAAAGTGGAGGCTTACGTAAGCACAGCAACCGGTGCGTTATGCGGGGCACTGAGGCTCCGGGTGTTTTCGCTGAAGTTACTCAGCCGTAAGGACGAGGAAAAACGGAAAACTGTGGTGTCGGAAGTACCGGTACCCGAGGCAGAACCCGTTCAGGAACAGCCCGCTGACGATCTTCCATTTTAACAATGTATGAAGCATTCCAATATGAAAGCCAACCGTTTATGGTTGGCTTTTTGTATTTCTTTTAAAAAAGATTTGGTGCTGAATGAAATAGTTGTATCTTTGCACCCTCATTGCGAGGTAGAGCAGAGGTAGCTCGTCGGGCTCATAACCCGAAGGTCAGTGGTTCGAATCCGCTCCTCGCTACAAAATAGTACATCAGCGTACGTAAAAAAATTAAGAGCCGAAGAAATTCGGCTTTTTTTATTTCAGTAAGTTTGAGTTGTTACAACAACATCACAAGGTTTAATTGTCATCATGCATAAGGCAGGTTTTGTAAATATTTTTGGTAAGCCCAATGCGGGTAAAAGTACATTGCTGAACGCCATTATTGGTGAAAAGCTCGCTATTATTTCGCCCAAAGTGCAAACTACGCGGCACCGTATTACCGGCGTATTAACGGACCCTGCGTACCAGATCGTTTTTTCCGATACGCCGGGTATCATCGATCCAAAATACAAGCTGCATGAGAAAATGATGGGAGCGGTTAAATCTGCACTGGAAGATGCAGACGTAGCCCTGCTGATCATGGACGCCAAAGATAATATGGAAGAGAACCTGGAGCTGTTTGATTCACTGAAACTGAAAGTGCCCATCATTCTCATCCTTAATAAAATGGATAATATCCTCAAGGAGGATATGGAAGTTTTAACAGCACGCGCTAAAGCCTGGGGCAAAGCAGCAGCTGTGGTACCGGTATCTGCCATGCAGAAAAAAGGTATAAAGGAACTACTGGCGGAAATAGTAAAACTGCTGCCCGACGGCAACCCATTTTATCCTGACGACACACTAACGGATAAGTCTACACGCTTTTTAGTAGCAGAAATGATCCGTGAAAAAATATTCCAGCTGTTTGAAGAAGAGATCCCTTATCATACTACGGTAATTGTTACGCAATTCCAGGAAAAGGATACGCTCACAAAGATCACAGCTGAAATCATCGTTACCCGCGATACCCAGAAAGGCATCATCCTGGGTGAAAGGGGGAAATCCATCCGTGAGCTGGGAACATTGGCCCGGCAGGAGATAGAAAAATTTATCGAACGGAAAGTATTCCTGGAACTGTTTGTGAAAGTACGCGGCAAATGGCGCGATAACGACACTTTCCTGAAGGAATACGGATATTAACATTGAAAAATTCCTGGGTGTATTATCCAGGTTAGTACGACAAAATATAATAACAAAATGGCAGGATTTACAGTAGCTATAGTGGGCCGTCCCAACGTAGGCAAGTCAACGTTGTTCAACCGTTTACTGGAACAGCGGAAGGCCATCGTGGACGACCAGAGCGGTGTAACCCGCGATCGTCAATATGGTATTGCCGATTGGAACGGCAAAACCTTCAACGTAATCGACACCGGCGGATTTGTATCCAACAGCGACGATGTATTTGAGCGGGAGATTCGCAAGCAGGCAAAAGTGGCTATGGAAGAGGCCAATGTAATCATCTTCATGTGTGATGTAACCACCGGTATTACCGACCTGGATGCGGATGTGGCGGATATCCTGCGCCGTACCTCCAAACCGGTTTTCCTTGTAGTAAATAAAGTAGATAACAGTCAGCGCCAGCTGGAAGCGACAGAGTTTTACAGCCTGGGCTTTGAACGCACCTACTTCCTTTCTTCCATGACCGGCAGCGGTACCGGCGAATTGCTGGATGACGTGGTAACTTTTATTACCCCGGATATGGAGGATGCCAACCAGGATACCGACATTCCTAAAATAGCGATCATCGGTCAGCCTAACGTAGGGAAATCTTCCCTGCTGAATGCACTGGTGGGCGTAGAGCGCAACATCGTGTCTGATATTGCCGGTACTACCCGTGATACCATTCACACCCGTTACAATATGTTTCAGAAAGACTTCATGCTGATTGATACTGCGGGTATCCGCCGTAAAACAAAAGTGAATGAAGACCTGGAATTTTATTCCGTGATCCGCGCCATTAAAGCGGTAGATGAATCTGATGTGGTAATGTTGCTGCTGGATGCTGAAAAAGGCATCACCGCGCAGGATCTCAGTATTTTTAGTCTTGCTGCGCGCAAAGGCAAGGGCGTAGTGATCCTGGTGAACAAATGGGACCTTGTGGAAAAAGCCACCAATACCGCCCGTGACTACGAAAAAACGTTGAAAGAGCGGCTGGCGCCATTTTCCGATGTGCCCATCATCTTTACTTCCGTAACAGAAAAGCAGCGTATTTTCAAGGCGATTGAAACCGCCCTGGAAGTATACGAAAACCGTACCCGCCGGATCCAGACTTCCGTACTGAACGAAGTGATGCTGAAAGCAATTGAAGCATATCACCCGCCGGTGGTAAGGGGTATTCCTATCCGTATCAAGTATGTAACGCAGATTCCTACGCATACGCCGGCATTTGCCTTTTTCTGTAACCTCCCCGACGATGTGAAAACGCCGTACCGTAACTACCTGGAGAACCAGATCCGGACGAAATTCAATTTCACCGGGGTACCGTTGAAGATCTTCTTTAGAAAAAAATAAATACTTACCGGAAAAGCAGTAAGCAGATTTTGTATTTTATAAATTTTGCATACCTTTGCGGCGGTTTTAAAAATAAAACAACCTAAAAAATGAAAAAATTATTCGTATTAGCTGCTGCCGCTGGCCTGTTCTTCGTTGCTTGTAACGGTGGTAGCACTCCTGCTGCTGATTCTACTGCAACTGCGCCTGTAGACACTATGAACGCTGCTCCAGTAGCAACTCCGGTTGACTCTGCTGCTCACGTTGATTCTGCTGCTGTAACTGCT
>NZ_DATMTE010000912.1:0-1811 GCF_035564935.1 Chitinophaga sp.
CAAAGTAAACCCCAGATACCGAAAAACTGGCAGTTGCTCAGTTACGACACCGATAGTGTTTATGGTACGTCGACAGAAAAAGCCTACAAGGAATTGTTAAAAGGGAAAAAAAGCACCCCGGTTATTGTGGCGGTGATCGACTCCGGGATTGATACTACCCACGAGGACCTGAAAAGCATTTTGTGGACCAATACCCGCGAAATCCCCGGTAATGGCAAGGATGACGACCGTAACGGGTATGTGGACGATATTCACGGCTGGAATTTCCTGGGTGGCAAAGATGGCAGCAGCCTGAAAGAAGACTCTGAAGAGGCCGCCCGTGAGTACTACCGGTATAAAAGCCTTTATGGTAACCCTGATTCCGCACTGGCAAAAGATTCAAAGGAATATGCCATCTGGCAGCAGCTGCAGGCAAAAATTGAGAAGCCTAATTCCCAGTTTAAGATGCAGTACAAAAGCATGTCGAAGCTCCAGGAAAACGTGAAAAAATGTGAATCCATCCTGAAAAACTATCTCGGTAAGGATGATTTCAATGTAGCGCAGCTGGACAGTATTCAAACTACCAACCAGGATGTGCTGCTGGCGCGCAATTTCATGAGCCGTTTGCTGAAAAGCGCCGGCGATGAACCTGCTACTTACGGCGAATTTAAAATGGAGTTTGAAGAATACATGAATGAGCTGAAACGTAAGGCTGAAAGCACTGAAGTAGCGCCAAACGCCAACAGGGAAAGGATTGTAGGCGATAACCTCGACGATATCAACGATAATAAATACGGCAACAATGATGTGATGGGCACCTTTGGGTTCCATGGCACACACGTTTCAGGTATTATTGCCGCCGCCCGGAACAACGGCGTTGGTATGGACGGCGTGGCCGACAACGTGCGCATTATGGCTGTAAAAGCCGTTCCCGACGGAGATGAAAGGGATAAAGATGTGGCTTTGGCCATCCGCTATGCAGTAGATAACGGCGCACAGATCATCAATATGAGCTTTGGTAAACCGTTCTCCCCGCATAAAGACTGGGTAGATGCGGCCTTTAAATATGCTGAAGAAAAAGGCGTATTACTGGTACACGCCGCCGGTAACGACGGTAGCAACAACGATTCTGTTGCCAACTATCCTAACCCGAATTACCTGGACGGCACAATTGCCACCAATGTGATCACGGTAGGCGCCAGCAATACAGGGCTTGGTAACGATAAAGTAGCCCCTTTCTCCAACTATGGCAAGAAATCCGTGGATCTTTTTGCACCGGGAGTACAAATTTACTCTACTATTCCCGGCGGCAACAAATACGGCAGCGCCAGCGGAACCAGTATGGCCAGCCCGGTAGTAGCCGGTGTAGCTGCACTGGTACTCTCCTACTATCCGGAGCTTAGCGCCAAACAACTGAAATATGTACTGGAAAAAAGCGCCACACCGCTGCCGGACAGCACTATTGAAGTAAATAAGCCAGGCAGCTCCAACGAAAAAGTAAATTTTGCAGACCTCTCCATTACCGGGGGAATGATCAATGCTTATGAAGCATTAAAGCTGGCCGCTACTGTTAAAGGTGAAAATGTAAAGGGCAAAAAACAGCGCAAAGCAAGAGTAAAGGCCGTCAGGAAGAACTGATCCCTTCAATATTAATAAAAAGAGATCGGGAATTTTATCTTTCAGAAGATAAAATTCCCGATCTCTTTTATATAGATTATTTAACAAGACGTACACTCAGCGGATACTTGTAAGACTGTCCATTACTCGCCTTTACAGCTGCAACGATGCTAAAAATAACGTTCAGCAGCCATAATATACCGAGAAGATTCGTC
>NZ_DATMTE010000913.1:0-2205 GCF_035564935.1 Chitinophaga sp.
ATTGATTAAGTGAGTGAAACAATGAAACCAATCCCGACAGATAAAATCTATAGGGAAGTTCAGTCGTGTTGTTGAAGCCAACTACAACCACAGGATTGCAACTACTTAAAACAACCATCCGTAAAGGGATTTTCAACCAAACAGGACTCCCGGAAATTTTAAATACGCTCTAAGTGCCGCCAGAATCTTTACATACTGATGAAACTGCGCTCCTGTTACGTATAGCAGAAGGTGACGAGCAGGCTTTTTCCTCCTTATTTACCACATGGGCCACCCCGCTCGCTGCCATCGCCATGAGGATATTGAAGAACGAATATGCCCGGCAGGAAGTAGTGCAGGAAGTATTTATTAAGGTGTGGCTTCACCGCGACAAGCTGGACAAAGTGGAGAACCTGGGCGCCTGGCTCCGGAAAATCACTGTTAACCAGAGTCTGCTTGCCCTGCAGCGGCATGCAGCAAATGATAAACGGCTGGAAGCCATCCAAATAACGCAAAATCCTGTCGACAATACCAGTACCCTTGAGCTGAAAGAAATCCGCCGCCTTGTACATGAAACTATCGAATCCCTTCCCCCGCAAAGAAAAATTATATACCAACTTAACCGTGTGGAAGGAAAAACTACGCGGGAAATAGCAGAAGAGCTTCAGTTGTCGCACGGTTATGTACGCAATGCACTCAGCGCGGCCCTGGCAATTATCAGGGAACGGCTCACCGGTTCCGGCCTGCTGCTCCTGGCGCTTTTGCTGCACCTGTAATTTTTTTTTCTGACAGATGATGACAAAACATCCTTCACCCTGATCTTATACTATGAACAGCATGGAAAATACCCGGTTACATAATCTGACGAAAGATTTCCTCGACAATAAACTGGATGCAGCAGGCCAGCGGGAATTTTATGCGCTCCTGGGAGATCCCCGGGAGCGGGAAGCCCTTGCGGAAATATTCATGGAGCTTACCGGGGTGCCTGATATGGACCTTGAATTTGATCCATCCCTGCAACCATTGCTGAACAAGGTGAAATCAGTAGACCTGCCCCGCAAAGCGCCCGTAAGGCGGATGCGCTACTGGAGCTGGGCCGCAGCTATAGGGTTGCTTGTGCTTGCAGGCAGCATTTACCGGCTTACAGAACAGCGTGAAAGCACAGCGCCTGTCCTTGCACAACATAAGGCGGTGGCGCCCGGAAAACAAGGTGCAGTGCTCATGCTGGCAGATGGTTCCGCCGTGCTGCTCGACAGTATGAAAAACGGTGTGGTGGCAAACCAGGCAGGAACCAATGTAATACTGAACAACGGGCAGGTGGTATACAATCCTGAAGAAAACAGTACCGCTGCTACAGCATACAACACGATTTCCACGCCAAGAGGCAGGCAGTTCAGCGTAGTACTGCCGGATGGCACAAAAGTTTGGCTGAATGCTGCATCGTCGCTGCGATACCCTGTGGCCTTCCCCGCCAATGCACGCGAGGTAAGGATTACCGGCGAAGCATATTTTGAAGTAGCGCCGGACGCCACCAGGCCATTCTCTGTACGCTTCAATGAAAAGGGCATCGTGGAAGTGCTTGGCACCGCCTTTAACCTTAACGCCTATACGGACGAACCACAGGTAAAAACCACCCTGCTGAGCGGCAGCATCAGGCTGAATAAACAACAGGTGCTCCGGCCCGGAGAACAGGCAAATATTGACAACAACAGCATCACCGTGGAAAGCAATGTAGAAACAGAAAATGCCATCGCATGGAAGAAGGGCTTGTTCATGATGAGCAGCACAGATCTCCCGGCATTATTCCGGCAAATATCAAGATGGTACGATATAGAAGTGGACATGAAGGGAGAACTGCCCAAACGCTCATTCGGCGGCACTATTGCCCGAAACGTACAATTAACGGATATTATCGAAGCCCTTAATATATATGGCGTGAATTGCAAACTTGAAAACAATAAACTGGTAGTACAACCATAAAGACATTAGCCTGAAAAAAAGAAAACCGCCCCGTCTGACTCACGGGGCGGCTATTAAGGTCGGGCTAATAAACCAATACAGGTTCTGTTTTATTTATCAACCAAAACCAACCAAATGTATGCAATTAATTGCGTTTTTGGTCCGGCATTTTTATGTGCCAGCCGGACTGTACATGAGAACGTTACGGCGTACGAAAATCGCCGCCATTCTACTCCTTATTGTAAGCCTTCAGGCCAGTGCAGCTTC
>NZ_DATMTE010000914.1:0-4128 GCF_035564935.1 Chitinophaga sp.
ATTTTATGATATCGGCCGGGATGCGTATAACAGCTGGCTGCAGTAAAGACCGGTTATTTTAAAATCTTCCTTTTATACGGACTACTTCATATGCGTACTATTTCCCCGTTTTAAAGTTCCCTGATATGTTGGGCAATAGCCATCTCTACGGTATTTTCGCTTTTCTCCAGGTGTTCGCTGATCCGCTGTCTTTCCGCTGCTGTTTTATTCTGGGATAATTTCTTTTGTCCCTGCAAATCCACCACTTCAATTTCAAAGGCAACAATCGCTTTCATCATTCCTTTTTTATATTTTTCAGGCAGGCTGTTCCACTGTTGCAGATAGCCAGGTTCATAAAACCTGATCATTTGTTCCAATACGCCGGCTACTGCATTTTCACCGGCAATGATCTTCGGTTCCCCATAGGCGTGTACAGCCATATAGTCCCATGTAGGCACGCTCTCCTTCTTATCATAATGCACAGGTGATATATAAGCATGCGGTTCACTGAATATAACCAGTGACGTATTTCCTTCAATATATTTTGCCTGTTCATTTGCCAGGGCAAAATGCGAGATCAACCGCAACCCGCCGGCGCTATCATCAACCCAAAACGGCAATTGTGTAGCTAGCGGTATATTGCCTTTCACTGTTACAATGGTAGCGAAACTGTACCTTTTCATAAAAGCGACCATTTCGTTCCTGTCTTTAAATTTGAACTGGTGTGGTATATACATATTGGATCTGTTTTCCTGCGGCTCCGCTGATTTTTACATTTACGGTACAAATTTAGGCGCGTATTGGATTACCTTTATAGTCCAATATTAATAAAATGGATAGACCAATTATATGGCGATTATTTGAAGAGATTACCATTGATCATCGTGCAGAAAGGCCGGTTTACCTACAACTATCAGATGCCATTTTAACGCTGGTTAAAAACGGGAAGCTGGCTGCAGGAGAAAAACTGCCGGGTAGCCGGGATGTTGCCGGCATTTTGCATATCAACCGGATTACGGTTAATAAGGCGTTTGAGGAGCTGGCCATGCAAGGCTGGTTGGAAAGCGCTGTTGGAAAGGGCACATTTGTTTCCTCCCATATCACAGACCATGAACCAAAAAAACTTGGTAAGCGCCTTTCAGCCAACGCGTATAAGCGGGCAGGATTTCATATAACGTCTGTAAACTACCTGAGCGCCATACCAGATATCACCATCCCTGAATTACATTTAGACGATGGCTATCCCGATCCGCGACTCGCTCCACTGAAGGAACTTTACCGGGCCTACCGCAATCAGCTCACCAGGAGTGGCCTCTATCGTAAATTTGGCAGCTATGGTAATCCCGCCGGCTCCACTTACTACAGGCAGTCAATGTCTGATTACCTGAATACTTCCCGCGGCCTTAAAACAACGGCCCGCAATATACTGTCTGTAAGAGGTACATTGATGGGCATTAACCTTGTATGCAATGCACTCATTGCTCCCGGCGACGTAGTGATATCAGGTATACCGGGATGGAGAAGGGTGGAACATAATTTCATTCATGCCAGGGCAAAACACATCGGCATTCCGGTTGATGAAAATGGGTTGGTGGTGGAAGAACTAAAAAAAATATGCAGGAAGAAAAAAGTAAGGATGGTGTATGTAACACCCCATCACCACTACCCCACCACCGTATCATTGCGGATCGACAGAAGGCTGGAATTACTCAGGCTCGCCAATGAACACGGGTTTATTATCCTGGAAGATGACTACGATTTTGATTTTCACTACAGGCACCGGCCATTACTCCCATTGGCCAGTGCAGATGAAAATGGCATGGTCATTTACTGTGGGTCATTCAGTAAAAGCTTCTCCCCGGCCTTCCGGATGGGTTACCTGGTTGCAGCTGAAAACCTGATTGAGCATCTGGCTAAAGTCCGGGTACTGCAGGACAGGCAGGGAGATCACATCCTTGACAACGCGATAGCCGATATTATCAATGACGGAACTATTCAGCGTTACCTGAGAAAAACCTTGCAGGTATATGAACAAAGACGTGATCTTTTTTGCAGCCTGTTACAACAGGAACTGCAGGACCGGGTGCAGTTCAATATACCCGAAGGCGGCATGTCGGTATGGACGGTGATGAACAGATCTATCAACCTGGATGAACTGGTAAAAAAAGCATATCAAAAAGGGTTATTATTGTCCGATGGCGATATTAATAAATACCCCAACCTTGACAATAACGCCATCAGGCTTGGCTTTGCTTCTTCCACCAGCGAGGAGCTGATAAGAAGTATGGAGATCTTAAAGGGGTTAACAGGGAAGTAGCCGGAGATCGGGTCCCAACCAAAAGAAACGCCATTGCAATGGTGATTACAATGGCATTTCCGCGTGTTAAACATTAATTCAACTGTTATTGTATTTTGGATTTCAGATCCTCCATCGTAAGATTTTCTGCCAGCACTTTCCCTTTGGCATCCAAAAGGAACATTGCAGGAATTGCTTTTACGCCAAAGGCCTTTGAAACGGCTTTCTTATCCAATACACTTATCCAGGGAAGCGCCTCTTCCTTGTTGGCCTTTGCCCATGCCTGGGCGTCTTTATCGATCGAAACACTTACTATTTCCACACCTTTACCCTTCATTTCTTCATAGAAAGCTTTTAATCCGGGGATAGCTCTGCGGCAAGGTCCACACCAGGATGCCCAGAAATCAATGATCACATAACGTTTGTTCTTTGCCACGGAGGAAAAGGAAACGGGCCTGTTTGATTCATCCACAAGCGCTAAAGACGGCGCCGGCAATCCAACATAGCTTTTGGGATAAAGCTCCGCATGTACTTTCTTTCCATAGTAGCTTTGTTTGGCAGCAGGAGAAAGCTGCTCATACAGCTTTTTCTGTTCCGGTGTAAGATAAGAAAACTGATCTATCATCAAAAATGCGCCCCACCAGGAGTTTTTATTAGATAATATCAGGTTGTTAATTTGTACCTCTACTGTATCAAAAAAACGTTTCTCATCTGCCTCAAACTTCTTGTAGGCGGCTGTCTGCATTAAAGCAGTCACTAAAGCTGTATCTTTCACCTTTCTGGCGGAATCTATCCTGGCGTTAATGACCGTATTGTCCGCATGGTACTTTTGATAAAGAAGATCCTGCCTTCTCCTGGTTTCACTTTTCTCCAGGTACAGATCATGTGATTTGCTGCCTGCTATCTTAATATCAGATATAGTATGCCCTTTACGACCTTCATTTTCTGAAGGTTTTGCAATAGCTGTTACAAGAATACTGCTATTCTCAACCATCAGGCTAAGACCGGTATAAGGTTCTCCGGTAACCCTCATAAAATAGAAGCTTGGTTCCGGAAGACTCCCGGTAAAAATAAATGCCCCGTCTTTTACAATTGTTTTGTTCTCAGGTTTTTCCTCGTCGTGCGTAATGGGAATAAGTTCCAGTACAGTGCCGTCCGGCAGCCCGGTTATCTTTCCGGAAATTTTATACTTTCCGGCCTGGCCGAAAGATAAAGCTGTTGTGCCCAACAATAGTAAAGCGACAATAATTAATGTTCTGCAATTCATGGATATCATTTCTATTTATTTACATTTTGATGTATTGTTCCATTTCCCGGGTTTTTAAACGCTCCCTGCGGGAAGGGCATGGTCCACATATAGGAACCTGGAGCCAGTGATAAGGTTTTACCATTTTCAACTTTCGTCAGAGTTTGCGCGTACTGCGGGTCCTGGTTAAACCGACGGGTGTCTGCGAATGCAACGATGGTGAAGATCATTTCGTTCCCCCGGGTTCTTCTTATAAAGTTGATCGCTTGTTTTTGTATAGAAGCAGATAACGGTTGATATTGCTGCGGCAAAATTCGTTTCGCTCTAAGTGTATTTAAAACACCCATTGCTCCATTCAAATCATCTTTCCGGGCAAGACATTCTGCTTTTATCAGGTACACTTCCGCTGTAGTAAGGCCTCCTTCATTGAAACGGCCGGTTGTTATTGAATTATAAAAGGTGTCAGACCCTAAGGTCCGCAGTTTCCAACGGGAAAGGAAGCTGGCATCACCGGCTTCGAAACGTGCTGCCCTGTCTGTCCGCAAATTGCTTTCGCTGCTGCTGTAACTGGCTTCCCCATGCATAAAAATGTAATTCTCAATATAAT
>NZ_DATMTE010000915.1:0-3306 GCF_035564935.1 Chitinophaga sp.
AGCCATGATCACAAGCCTCTTATCTTGCAGACAGGTCCCTCTCATAAAGCAAATTAAATTTAGATTTTGGTTGATATCCACAAGGTAGATAAAAAAAGTAAATCACGGTACATCTACTTAACATTATTTTAACAGCTGATAAATTCCACTCCGCAACAACCTGATAATCAATTTATAAGTAAGTTAAAAAAATTCATTTCCCTGCTATAAGATACTGCAGCTGAAACTGGATCATTGTTTTTTTATTTCCACTTATCGCATCATTACCGCTGCCGATACTGGTTTGACCAGGGTACCAATTCTGGTGGAAGCGCCCCCAGCATGTTAACCGGCGGCCACCTTTCCATTTTATATTCAGGTAATACTGCCAACCTGCCCCATACAACTGTGATACCGCATTGTCATACAGCACACTGCTTTCTGTTGCATATATCCTGCTATCATAACTACTCGTTTGAAAACGCGATAACCTGCCACTTATTGTGAATGGTAAATGATTAAACCGGTAACGGGCATCCTGGTAAACCATCCACCCCCGTTGTTTATCTCCACCTGTTTTATAGCTGCTGTATTCGAGCCTTGTTTTGATATCCAGCTGTTTGCCTACTTTGGCACTCCACTGAAAGCGCAGGTGTGTAGCCGTTACAATGGCCAATACTTTTACCGGGTTGCCGGGCAGTAATAAGTTTTCCTCACTTTGCCGGAAATTGTATCTCAGTAATAATGCCATCTTCTTACCTGGTACATAGCTACCCTGCAGGAAGAAGTCTTTCCCGCGAGAAGGTGCATTGCTCCTGTATTTCAGCCAGGGGAAATGAAAAATGTCTGCATATCCGTCTGCCTGCCATCGGGCGTTTATCCTTAATGTAACCGCGGCATATAATCCCTGTTCGTTAACGGTCCGGTAGCCATCCCCGAATCCTTTTGCGTATAACGACTGGTAAGCCTTATCGTAGTACCTGTACACAATGCCAATATCTGCCGTTGGGGCTACGCTTGTCAGCAGCCCTTGTACCACAGCGGGTTTCCCATTACTACTCATAGCTGCCTCCCCGAATAAATGTACATTTTTCCAGGTACCGGAATAGTCCACACTTGCAGCGGTCAGCTCAGCACCGTTAAAATCAAACTGGTTATACGGCGCTGTTTTCTTTTGCAATACCGGTGTTAAATGATGGCTGGTCACATTCGCTCCCAGCTGCCACCTTGCGGCATGATAACGGATGTTGCCACCGGCGCTTAATTGTTGTACGCGTCCCCGTTTGGCGGCCTCTGTTACTGTACGGTGATAACCACTACTGATGATACTGGCAGCGGTCACTTCGTCCATCAAAGTATCTGTACTGGCATCCTGTTTACGGAGGGAAACAAACCCCGTCAGTTCCCAATGTCGCTGCGCCAGCGTAATAGCTGCACCCCTGAAAAAATAAAACTCTCCTGCTGATGTATATGGCCGCAGCACTTCCCCTTCACGCTTTACCTGCATCACGGCTGCTCCTTTTCCATAGGCCTGTCCCTGCCAGTTCAGTAACCCCTGCCCCATGTTCACCGTATAATCGCCCAATGCAAGCGCCTTTATTTTCCCGTAATTCCGGATAAAAATATGCGCACTGTAAAAATCAAATCCCTGTTGCTGCGCACCCTTAAAAAAGGCTTCCCCCGCATCCTTCTCCACTACTATGCCCCAGCTCATGTATCGTGGAAAGCTGTAACGGTAACGCATAAACACTTTATCAGGGCTTCCCCTGTAAGCAGGTAAGGTGCTGTCGGAATGCGTATACCCTTTTGCTTTTTCCCCTGCACGGCTGTACCGCAGCAACACCGAATGATCTCCTTTATGCACATAGTCCTTTAGGGTATAATGAGGCGCCAGGTCATTGCCTACCTCTACATATGGCAGTATTTGCCGGATCACCTCCGGTTCAAACCCCGGCACCGCCTGTAATTCATAGATGCTTAGCAGATCTCCCAATAAGGCGCGGTACTGCAGGAAACGGCTGATCTGTAAAGGCGTCAGCAACCCGATCGACTGTAATGTTGCTTCATCTGCTGTATTCAACCGGATCTTATGCCTCGCCAATGCATTTAAGGTTTGCCATTGTGCATCGTCCTCTGATACGGTTTCAGTTCCCGCTGCTTCACGCTCCAGGTTATTCTCTGCTGCAGGCGGCAATATTTCTTCCTGCTGACGCGCATACACTTCATCTCCTCCAAGCAGCAACAGCAAACAACCAGCAATACCGCTGGTCACTAAACGGATCATGGTCATATCAATAACATTGAAAATAACTCCAGGGTATATATAAACCCGCTTTGCCGGCGAAGCAAAGATCCGCCAGTGCTTCATTCTGCCTGGGCAGAAGGTGAAAGCTGCCATATCAGCGAGGTTGCAGGTGTAATGCCCAGTTGCGGATGAAACGCGGCAGCAATATCTATCCGCAGTGACCGGAGGAATAAGATCACTGCAGCGTTATTGTAAGCAGCGCCGGATGCAACACCTATTTCTAGTGCGAGTTGCCGGATAATACGGTAATAAGCAGATGCCTTTACCGTTGTAAACGCGCCCATGCCAATCACTTCACCGGTCAGAAGGAAATCGCGCGATGCCTCAAACCCCACGCCGCCACTATATACAACAGCCGCATCCGCAGGTTTGTACACATGTACCCCGCCATGCCACTGCTCACTGATATGCCATAGCAATCCTCCATCCACATTGATTTTCCCTGTGCTCCCAAACCCCTGCACACTGGTGGTTTCATAATTAAACTGCAGTCCTGCACCAACCTTCCGCCCCAGCTGCATACCATATGCACCACTCAATCGCTGCTGGTTCCAGGCACTGTTACCTAACCGTGTAATGCTGCCTCCAAATGTTCCTCCCTGAACAGGAACCGCTACCATCGCCGCATACAGCGACGCTGCCTTCAGCATAAACCTGTTCTCTGCATAAATACCTGCAGCCAGAGAAGACAAACACGATAACCCCGCCGGGTTAGACCAGGCAGAGATCACCTGCTGGAAATGCCGGCTGTAACTGCCGCTGCCAGTATATTTTCCTACCGGCGTTAATAATGGTTGCGCATACAACAACGCTATCTGCGCCGTGAGTAAAAGGGCCAACAATAATTGTTTCATCAGGGAATTGGGTTTAACAATAAATCTGCCGGCAAACAGGTTAACAATATCTCACCGGTGAATACAAAAATAAACAGCTGAAATAAGAGAAGTGTTAATGAAACATAAACACGCGAATTTTGTCGCGGATTTTGTCTGACTCAGGATTACACTGATTTTGCTGATTAC
>NZ_DATMTE010000916.1:0-9444 GCF_035564935.1 Chitinophaga sp.
TATAATAAAAAGATCACCACTGCCGAACAATTGAGCACCTGTTTTGTTTAGCGGATTAAATGCAGCCACGATGAGTAAAATTTTGTTAGTAGAAGATGATGAGATAATGCCCAAAATAGTGGCAAGAATCCTCTCTTCTGCAGAGTATGAACTTGACCATGTATCAAACGGGAAAGAAGCATTTGAAAAGCTGGAAACGGCAAATTACGGCTATGACCTGATCATTACGGACATCATGATGCCATATGCCAACGGCTTCGAAATACTTAGCAAAGTGAAAAGCCAGCCTTCGCCTATCCCGGTAATCATTGTTTCCAATGCCGGTAATGAAGATATGATCATGGAAGGCTTTAAACTGGGAGCCGACGATTTTCTGAAGAAACCGATCATACCGGCAGAGTTACTGATCAGGGTCAAAAGATTGTTAATGAAGAATAAATAGCTGCATGTTCGAGATATCCTTTCCTGCCTTCCTGGATCCCGCCCTCACTACATTCAGGGAAGCGCCACTGGCAATCAGGCTGGCAATGATATTTATTATAGTAACCGTGCTGGTAACCCTGCTGGCCTATCTTTCAATTTTAAGAAGCCGCTTCCTCGGTTATCAGCGCCGGAAAAGGCTGGATTACCTCCTGCCAAAGATCGATAACCTTATTATCGATGAAATAATGGCCCACCCGGAAGTGGCTGCCGGTACCCCAGCGAACCAGATCCAGCTGAACCTGGAGGGCTTCGAAGAACTGCCTTTACATAAAAAATGGGCCAGGCAGGCCATCACCAACCGTATTATTCATTTCCGCCACAATGTGAGAGGTAATGCCGGTCATCTGCTGCGCAACCTGTATATCCAGCTGGAGCTGAGTAAGGATACCATGAAGCAGATGAAGTCGTCTAAATGGGCCAGGAAAGTGCGGGCGCTGACAGAGTTCATCGATATGGATATCCCCGTGGCAGACGTAACCATTCTGCCATTAACGAATAGCCGTAACCGTGAGTTACGGGCAGCAGCACGCCATGCTTATATCAAACTCAGTAAAAATGAGCCCTTCAAATTTTTTGATGTGGTAACAGACCCGCTGCTGATGTGGGACCAGGTAGAGCTGTTCCGCATCATTACTACCACGGAAGATATTGCCATCCCCAACTTCGCCCGGTGGATCACCTACTCCTCCAATAAAAGCGTGGTATCCTTCTGCCTGAAACTGATTGTGCACTACAACCAGCTGCCTGCAGTGCCTGCTGTAGTAAAGCTGCTGGACACCAAAGATCATTACCTCCGTGCAGATGCCATTAACTGTCTTGGTAAACTGAAAGTACCCGATGTGGAAGACCGGCTGATTGCCATGTACAGCAGCCAGCCGCTGCAATGCCAGATTGAGATCCTGAAAGCGGTGGGCCGCATCAGCAGCGGGCGCCAGGTTGATTTCCTGAAACAGGAATTTCTGCATTCCACCAACTTCGACCTTCGAAAGGCCGCAGCAAAATCACTTGTGAAAAACGATTGGGTAGCCAGCACCGTAATACAGGAACTGCTCGCCACCGCCGACCGCGGAAGCCTGCTGATACTGAAACATTGTATGAACCCTTTAATTAAATACTGATGGAGGGCATCTTATCATGGCTCGGTACAGCCTATGAAAATACCCTTTTCGTATATGGGCTGATTTTGCTGCTGGTATATGCCCTGCTGGCCCTGCTTTCCATGCTGGCTATACGTTATTATACCAGGAAAGATACCAGGCACCAACTGGATATACTTGCCAGCTCGCCAATGGCGCCGGGGCTTACTATCCTCGCCCCTGCCTTTAATGAAGGCCTTACCATTATTTCCAATGTACGGTCGCTGCTCACCCTCAACTATCCCCGATATGAGATCATCATTATCAATGATGGCAGCACCGATAATACCATGGAACAGCTGATCGCGGAATTCAGCATGGTAGCGGTAGACTTTGCCTACAACGCACGGATCCTGACCCAGCCTGTACGGAAAATCTATAAATCCACCGACCCCGCATACTCTTCCCTGCTGGTAATTGACAAGGTAAACGGTAAAAGTAAGGCCGATGCAGTGAATGCGGGCATCAACATCGCTACCTTCGACTATTTTGTTTGTACCGATGTGGACTGTATCCTTCATAAAGATACCCTGCTGGAACTAGTCCTACCCGTAATGCAGGAGCAAAAGAGCCGGGTGATTGCCGTAGGCGCTACCTTGCGCATTGCCAACTCGTCGGACTTCGACGAAGGGGTGCTGATCCGCATGCGTCCACCCCGGCAGCTGCTCCCACGCTTCCAGGAAGTGGAATATATCCGGTCCTTCGTGCTGGGCAAAATGGGATGGAGCTATATTAACTGCGTGCCCAACGTATCCGGCGGATTGGGCTTATTCGACAAGGAAGTGGCTACCCGCTGCGGTGGCTATGACCATAGCTCCTTCGGAGAAGATATGGAACTGCTTACCCGCATGTGCCGTTATGCGCACGACAACCAAATCGACTATGCAATACGGTATATTCCCAGAACCCTGTGTTGGACAGAAGGCCCAGCCTCTGTAAAAATATTCAGCCGGCAACGTACCCGCTGGGCACGCGGACTAGCCCAGCTTATGTATGCACATTTCAGCATGTTCATGAATCCCCGCTACGGGAAAATGGGACTGATCGTATTTCCTTTTAACTTCTTTTTTGAGCTGCTGGCGCCTTTAATAGAATTTAGCGGTATCCTTATTTATATATACCTGGGGGTAACCGGCCAGGTAAACTGGCCCTACGCACTGATGCTCCTGCTTTTCGTATATACTTACGCCGTTATGATCACCACCATATCCATATTGTGGGACCAGCTCTCTTTCGGCTATTATAAGAAATGGTGGGAAGTGGTGTATTTGTGCCTGACGCCCTTTATGGAGTTTATATTATACCATCCCCTCATCGTATTTTTTTCCCTGCGTGGATATTATTACTTCCTTACCGGGAAAAAAAGTACCTGGGGAAATATGCAGCGGCAGGGATTTGGAAAGAAGAAGAAATAAAGAAAACTGTGTGCTATGCTCAGAACATTTTTTGAAGGAGGTGTATTTATATATGGCTGTGTACTGCTATGCATGTATGCGGTACTGGCATATATGTCTTACCGCGGGATTATCCGTTTTCGCAAAAAGAGCAGTTTCACTGATTACACCCACCTGCTGGACTCGCCTCTTACACCGGGCATTTCCGTGATAGCGCCCGCTTTTAATGAAAGCGTTACCATTATTATGAATGTGCGGTCGCTCCTAACGCTGAACTATACACGCTACGAAGTGATTATCGTCAACGACGGCAGTACAGATGATACCCTGGAAAAACTGATCCGTGAATTTGAGCTGGTGCCCGTGGATTTTGCGTATAATGAAAGAATTGTAACGCAACCTGTGCGACAACTGTTTAAATCCACCAATACCGCCTACGATAAACTACTGGTAGTTGATAAGGTAAATGGTAAAAGTAAAGCCGATGCGGCCAATGCGGGTATCAACGCCGCTTCATTCGACTATTTCCTGAATACGGATGTGGATTGTATCATTGAAAAAGACACACTGCTGCGTATGATCAAGCCATTCATGGATGAAGAGCATAAGAAAACGAAAGAAGTAGGCGAACCTTGTCCTCAATGCGGCTATGTGCATGTGGTGGAAGACAGCCGCCAGGTAATAGCTACCGGCGCCACACTCCGTATTGCCAATTCCACGGAAATTGACGAAGGGGTGATCATACGGGTACGCCCACCCGAAAAAGTACTGCCCAGGTTCCAGGAAATGGAATATATCCGGGCATACGTACTGGGTAAAATGGGATGGAGCATGATGAATAGTGTGCCCAATGTTTCCGGCGGATTGGGTTTGTTCGATAAAGAAGTAGCCATCAAAGCCGGGGGTTATGACCATGCCTCCTTTGCGGAAGATATGGATATTGTTACCCGCATGTGCGCCTACATGATCGATAATAAACTCAAATACGCCATCCGTTACATTCCTACCACCCAATGCTGGACAGAAGGTCCCCCGAACATGAAAGTGTTCAGTCGGCAGCGTACCCGCTGGGGACGGGGACTGGCAGAGATCATCACCATTCACCGGAAAATCATTTTCAATCCCCGTTACAGGAAACTGGGGCTGGTAGTACTGCCTTACAACCTGTTCTTTGAATTTCTGGCGCCAATTATTGAATTTACCGGCATCCTTTATTATATCTACCTGATCGTTACACACCAGGTGAACTGGCCTTATGCACTTATACTATTACTGTTTGTATACCTGTTCTCCGTAATGATCTCCACACTCGCCATCTGCTGGGACCAGCTCACCTATGGCTATTATAAAACCTGGCGGGAAGTGATTTCGTTGTCGCTCATGGCATTCTTTGAACCGCTGATCTATCATCCGCTGATCGTATTTTTTGCATTGCGTGGTTACTGGTTCTTTCTCACCGGGAAAAAATCATCGTGGGGAAATATGCAGAGACAGGGATTTGGAAAGAAAAAATAAACTTATAAAAGATAAACTAAATGGCTGTATTAAAACATCTGTTAACCGGAATACTGGTGTGTTGGGCTTTGCAAACGCAGGCGCAGATCATTAAACAGAAAAATAATGCAGAAGCCCTGTATGACCAGGCTGTTCAGGAAACAAAACTGCAACACTACGATAAAGCCATCAGCTTATCGCAGCAGGCTTTGAAAGCGCAGCCGGATTTTATTGACCAGCAATTGCTGCTCGCACGGCTGTATTTGCTCACCAAACAATACGACCTGTCAAGAAAGTATGTAAAAGAAGTGCTCCTTAAAAATCCGCGTTACCGCGATGCTTATTATTATGCCATCAACGTGGAGCTTACCACCGGGAAGTATGCGGAAGCAGAATGCTATGCAGATGAAGCCCTGGCTTACTTCCCCGGCAGCCGTGAGTTTATGTTAAAGAAGCTGGGTATACTGGATCTGCAGCACAAAGTATACCGCGGTAATGAGCTGGCAGAAACCATTATGAATAAATACCCGGAAGATACCACGGTGCGGAATGCCTACGTAGAACACTACCTGCAAAGCGGCAAATATTACCAGCAACTGGGCAATAGCGGCATGGCCCGGCAAAGCTACGACCGGGTGCTCCTGGCAGATCCCCGTAACCAGGAAGCCAGGGAAGCCAGTCTTGGTGTGGCATTGAAAGGAGGCAATTATCAATCGGCCCTGGAACAGGTGAATGATGCACTCACTGCACATCCCGGCAGCTACGACCTGCTGATGCGTAAACTGGGCATATTGGAAGACATGCATGCTTACGTAGAAGCCCTGACCACCCTGCAGGAAATACAACGGCGGTTTCCAGGCGACGCCAAAGCCCGCACACAGGAAACTTCCCTCCGCATGGAAGCTGCTGCTTACTATGCTAACATGGACCCCTATACGTTGTATGGAAGTGTATTGGAAAAAAATCCCGGTAACCGGGAAGCGCTGGATAAAGTAATAGGGTACAGCATGGCCCGGGGCGCTTACCAGGAGGCACTGGCATGGATCAACCGTGGGCTGAAAGCAAACCCTAACGACACCCGCCTGTTATCTTTAAAAATGGATGTACTGGAAGGCGACCGTAAGTATAGCAGCGCGGCAGCACTGGCAATGATACTGTATCAGCGCGCTCCCAATCATGCGCTTAAAGAGAGACTGGTGCAACTACAAACTGCCACCGGCCGCGAATACCTTGCGCAGCAGCAGTACGACCTGGCCCTGGCTTCATTTGAGTCGGCCCTGCAGGTAAGCCCGGGCGATTCTTCGGTGCTTCACCTGCTCGCCAATACCTATATCTCACAAAAAAATACTTCCGCTGCATTAAAAGTACTGGACCAGGCACTCACCTATTACCCGGCCAATGAATCTTTCCTGCTGAAAAAATCAGGCGTACTCGCAGATGCAGGCAGGTATGAAGAAGCCGCCGCTATCGCCGGTGAACTGGCCGCACAGCATCCCGCTGATGAACGCTTCAGCAGCAACTTTGCCGACATGCACCTGGCAGCCGGCCGTAATTTAATGAGGGCAGAAGAATATGACCTTGCCAAACAACAGTTTGAACAGGTGCTGAACATACTACCCTCCAACCAGGAAGCGCTTGATTATATGATTAACATGCAAAGCGCTACAGGTAAGCCTGACAGCGCACTGTACTTTGCAGATAAAGCATTGAACTATTATCCCGGCAACCGCGATTTTTTATTGAAAAAAGCCTCCGTATTACAGGATATGCACGCGTATAATGAGGCCGCTGCCATTACAGGCAACCTGGTAAACCGCTATCCATATACCATCAGATATAAGAACGCATATATCGCCAGCCTGACGGCTGCCGGTTTAGATTACCAGCGTAACCAGCAGCCCGACAGCGCACTGGCAATGTTTAACCAGGTATTGGCGCTGCAACCCAAAGACTCAATGGCATTGCTGTACAGTATCAATATCCTGAACGGGCAACAGCGTTACGACAGCGCACTGGCCTATACCGCGCAGGGAATAAAATATTATCCAGGCAATGAAACCTTCCTGATGAAACGGGCCATCGCCCTGGAAAATAAAAAAGATTTTGCCGCTGCCGCACTGGTAGCAGATTCTGTGGCAAAGCTGCAACCAACTGCCGTGAACACCGATTATCACGATTACCTGGAAAGTAAAACGCTGAAGAACCAGTTCGGGTTATACTACCTCAACTCCAGCTATGATTATATGTCCGATAAATATAACATTGCTACAGTAGAGTACCGGCATTTTATAAAACGGGGCTCTTATGCAGTACAACTAAACTATGCAGGCAGGAAAACCGGTAACGGCCTCCAGGGATTAGCGGAAATGTATTACACGCACTCGCCGAAACTTTACTCTTACGGGATGCTGGCCTATTCCAATAAAACCGTATTTCCCCAGTTGCGGGCAGCTTACTCCATATTCAAAACCTTTAAGAAAGAAATAGAAGTGGAACTGGGCGGCCGTTACCTGAACCTGGACAGTACGACCAGTTTTTCCGGCGTGATTTCTATAGCCAAACCCTTTGGCGATTTCTGGGTAAACCTGCGTGGATATGGTATCAGCGAATCCGGTGATTTCAATACCTCGTTTAATCTTACCACCCGCTATTTTATGAACCGGCGACAGGATTACCTGCAGTTGGTGGCAGGCTTAGGTACGTCTCCGGACGACAGGAGCCGGCTCATCAACTTTCCCAATCTTACAGGATTGCTTACACATAGTATTGGCGCGGGTTACCAGAAAGTGATCCGCTACCGCACCACCCTGGGCCTTTTCGGCACCTGGATCAATCAAAAGATCAGCGACAGCGGGTATCAGAATCAATACGATATTTATGTAACGCTTCAGCGGAAATTTTAACGGACTACAATGTGCAGAATTATGAATAGCTTTTTGTTGATGATCACTACGTTGTTATACAGCGCGTGCCTGCCTTCGGCAGAAGAGATCAGACTGGTACGCCAGGGACATAGCGAATATGTGATTGTGCTGCCGGAACAGGCTACCAAAGCAGAAAGCAAAGCGGCGGGAATTTTCCGCGATTATATCCGGCGTATATCAGGCGCTTCATTGCCAATAATAACTGAACCACAGTATAAAGACCAACCGGCGGTATTTATCGGGAACACCAGTCATAGTGCAGGCCCTGCAGAGATCCGCGGCGAAGGCTTCTTCACCGGCAGTAAGAACGGTCATCTCTTTATCCGGGGCGGCAGCGGCCAGGGTGTGGTATATGGCGTATATTATACATTGCAAACGTATATGGGTTGCCGTAAGGATGCAGGCGGGCCTGCAGCCGTGCCAACGCTGAAGGATATACGTTTAAGCGGAACGATCTCAGATCTGCAGGAACCCGCTTTCCTTTACCGGGAAAGCTACTACCCTCCTTCTATGGATGCTGAATACCTTGCCTGGCATGGACTGCACCGGTTTGAAGATCTGTGGGGAACCTGGGGGCACTCTTTTTTTAAAATCCTTCCGCCGGATACTTACTTCAAAGCGCACCCGGAATATTATTCAATGATAAACGGCAAAAGACAGCCGCAGCAATTATGCTTAAGTAATGAAAACGTATATACATTAACGGTAGAGTGGTTTAAAAAAGCAATAGCCGCTAACCCTGATGCCATGTATTGGTCTATAGCCCCGCAGGATGGCGGCGGCGGTTGCACGTGCGACCTGTGTCGCAAGACTGATGCCGGAGAAGGCGGCCCCCAGGGATCACTCATCCGCTTTGTAAACCGGGTAGCCAAACAATTTCCCGGGCAGCGCTTTACAACACTTGCATATGGCTACACGGCCAAAGCGCCGCTGAAAACAAAGCCTGCAGATAATGTATATATTATGCTCAGCACTATTGATGCTTTCCGCCAGGAGCCCTTATCGCAGGCGCCTTCCTCAGCAGGTTTCCGGAAAAACCTGGAAGACTGGGAAGCCATTACCGGCAACCTTTTCATATGGGATTATACCACGCAGTTCACCAACTATCTCAATCCATTCCCGGATTATAGTAACCTGTCGTCCAACCTGCAATATTTTGCCGCACATCATGTAAAGGGAGTGTTTTCACAAGGTAGCGGCGAAACTTATGGCGACATGGCAGAATACAACAGTTACGTACAGGCGTCCCTGTTATGGCAACCGCAGGCGGATATCAAAAAGATCAGCAGCGACTTCCTGAAAGGGTACTATGGCCCCGCGGCGGCGCCCATGGGCCAATACCTGGAGGCACTGACAAACGCGGTTAAAAGCACGCATGCTGTACTGGACATATATGGCAATCCCATTTATTCATCAAAGGATTATTTATCGCCGGCGCAAATGGACCAGTATTCCGGCTTCCTGGATAAGGCGGAAGCGGCGGCGGGGAATGACCCTGTTTATCTCAAACGGGTATATAATACCCGCCTGTTCCTGGAATATGCAGTGTTGCAGCAATCCCGTTTTTATGGAGCCGACAAATACGGATATCTCCAGCCCGATGGCACTGTGAACCCGCGGTGGCCGCAGCGTATTCAAAAATTTGTGGCGCAATGCAAG
The DNA here is from genome assembly GCF_035564935.1 of Chitinophaga sp. Taxonomy (GTDB): domain Bacteria; phylum Bacteroidota; class Bacteroidia; order Chitinophagales; family Chitinophagaceae; genus Chitinophaga. The sequence goes on from NZ_DATMTE010000916.1 coordinate 9,091, forward strand.
GCAGCCGGCGTAAAAGAGCTTTCTGAAGGAGGCTTGTCGCCCGACGCCTACGCACAGGAATGGCAGGAGCTGCTTTCCCGTAAATGGATAAAAAGTCTTGCATACGGGGCACCTGTTACCCTTGTAAATCCCTACACACCGGAGTATACGCCCAAAAAGGAGCGCACGCTCACCGACGGGTTAACCGGGGGAAACGACTTCAGTTATAACTGGCTTTTCACTTATGGCAAGGATATGATTGCCACCATTGATATGGGCGGCAATAAAACAGTACGCCAGATCAGTATGAATTTTCTGCAGGATGCACGTCATTATATATTCAACCCTTCCCGGGTAACAGTGGAAACCTCCCTG
>NZ_DATMTE010000917.1:0-1847 GCF_035564935.1 Chitinophaga sp.
CAATTATTACTGTTGGACATAGAAACAACACCGGCGGCTCCAGCTATAGAGCACTTATCTGAAGATATGCAACAGCTCTGGCGGGAGAAAATGGCAAAAACTGCGCCAGTTTCAGGAAACGAAGATTCAGCATACGTTGACAGGGCTGGCATCTACGCCGAATTTGGAAAAATAGTATGCATTTCGGCCGGTTTCTTCAGCCTGGAAAATAACCGGTACCAGCTAAGGCTGAAGTCGTTTTATAATGATGATGAAGCAGTTGTGCTCTCCGGATTTTTAGAATTAATCAATAAATTCTATGCGAAATACCCCCGGTTCCAGTTTGCCGGGCATAACATCAAAGAATTTGATATTCCTTTTATTTGCAGAAGGTCTGTTATCCATCAGTTATCTTTGCCGCAACCTTTACAGCTGCATGGATTTAAACCCTGGGAGATGCCCATGCTGGATACCCTGCAGCTGTGGCGCTTCGGGGACTTTAAACATTATATTTCGCTGAAACTCCTGACCGCCGTAATGGGCATTGATACGCCCAAAGACGATATAGACGGCAGTATGGTAGGGAAAGTGTACTGGGAGGAAAAGGACCTGGAACGTATTGCCGCCTATTGCCAGAAAGATGTACTGGCAGTAGCACAACTGCTGTTGAAATTCAAACGGTTACCGGCATTAACACCGGCAGATATCATCATCGTAAAAAAATAATCGTAAAAGACGAAAAGCAATATAATAATGGAGTACCAGGACATCATCAGGGATTGGAAGCAACAGAAATTCAAATCATTATACTGGCTGGAAGGAGAGGAGGACTTTTTCATTGACCAGGTAACCAGTTATGCCGAACATGAACTGTTGCCGGAATCGGAGCGGGGTTTCAATCTCACGGTCCTTTATGGAAAAGATACGGATTGGACCCAGGTGATCAACGCCTGCCGGAGATATCCCATGTTTGCAGAAAGACAGGTGGTACTCCTGAAAGAAGCACAGGCCATGCGCGACCTCCTGAAACTGGAAGCATATATTGACAACCCGCTTACCTCCACCGTGTTTGTAGTAGCGCATAAGCAGGGCAAAATAGATGGCAGGAGTAAAATGGCCAAACTCATAAAGGAAAAAGGCGTGCTGCTGTCTACAAAAAAAATGTATGATAACCAGTTGCCCGGTTGGGTGGAAAGTTATGTAAGCAGCCGCGGACTGGCCATTTCGCAAAAAGCAGCTATTCTCCTGGTAGATCATATCGGCAACGATCTTTCACGTATTGCCAATGAAATAGACAAACTGCTGGTAAACCTGCCCGCCCAGAAGAAGATCGATGAAGCGGATATTGAAAAGTATGTGGGCATCAGCAAGGAGTATAATGTATTTGAACTGCAAAACGCCCTGGGACAGAAAAATACCGCCAAAGTATTCCGGATCGTCTCCTATTTTGCCGCCAATCCCAAAGCAGCGCCCATTCAAATGACGCTGCCGGCCCTGTATAACTTCTTCGCCAAGGTAAACCTCATTTTCAGCGTAAAAGGAGGCGAAAAAGAAGTAGCGGCTGCACTCGGTGTACATCCGTTTTTCGTAAAGGATTACATGAATGCTGCCCGTCAGTATGGGCCAGACGGAACAGAGAAAGCCATCTTGTTGTTACACCAGTATAACCTGCGGAGTATAGGCATTAACGATAGCGGGGTGGAAGATGGGGAACTGATGAAAGAGCTGATGTATAAGGTGATGAATTAAATGATCGCTTATTCCTGAACTATAAACCGTTTCAATGGCTGTTGAGATAAAAAAGATATTCAGAACGCTGGTAGGTATTTTGTTTTTCTTTTTAAGTAGTTTTTGTGCTTTTGTTGTAC
>NZ_DATMTE010000918.1:0-10244 GCF_035564935.1 Chitinophaga sp.
GTTGCCGGGACGTTGCTTTTTATTGCCTGGTAGTATTATTTTCTTTCGGGCATTTTTGTGGTCAGTGGTTTTTCATTGCGTAGCATTTTTGCTGCTTCGCCTGTTAACCACAGGTAATGATCTGATGGTTTCCCGTCTAAATTAATAAATGGAGTGGTACTGCTCACCGGTGGCTGGTCGCTTGCTTTAAAGATGGCGGTGGCCTCATTCACTTCATCGAACATGGCTACATATAACATGCTGGCGCCGGCGGTTAAGGCAGTGGAAATCTGCTGCCAGTAAAAGCGTCCGCCCTGGCGGGGGATGGAGCCTACAGGTTTCACATCATCCGGAAATTCATAGCGGCTCAGGTTGTGCCAGCTGAAGCCGGGATATATACAGGGTACATATTCGATGTGATTGGCGCGGCACCAGGCCAGGTCGTCGATAAGATTATCGCGGAACCGGTCCATATCGTTATGCAGCAGCGGGGAGTAGCGTTGCACGGTCCATGGCAGCAGTATGTCGGCCTGTTTGATGATGGTGTGCAGGTAAGGATCCGGTAAACAATCGGCGTTCAGGTTGCGCCAGGCGGTGGGTACGCCCAGCATAACAGCGCAGCCGCCGTACACCGGGTCATTTTTCAGGAAGTCGATGAGCCGTTCCAGGCCAATATTCCGGAGGTTATAAGGACGGTCGGGAAATCCAATCCCCCAGATAGCTACCACCGGTTTGCCATTCTGCTGCAGGTAGGTTTTGGCGCCCGGCTGATTGGTTACTTTCAGTTGATCCACCAGGTACTTCCAGTCTTCAATAATAGCGGAACAATCTTCTCCATGGGCGCTTAACCCGGAAAGATCGTACATCACGGCAATGGCCCTTTTATACTTTGAAGCCGCGGCAAAGGCATTTTTCAGGATTACAGACGAGGTGCTGTCGCGGTGTTTGGCATTATTAAAAAAGCGTTGCATAAATACGCCGTCTACCCCGTATTGCTGCATCCATTTAAAATGGATATCCACGGTGCTTTTATCGTAGGAGCTGAAGAAACGCGCGGGTTGCCCGTTAGCCAGTTTAAAAGGCGTGGCGTATGTTTTTTCATACTCGCTCACATCGGGCCACATATCTATACCACTGCGGGTTTCATCGCCATAGGAAAAGCGGCGTGCGCCGGAGCCGTCGCCTTCGGCCCGGAACCATCCCTGGTAGCCGGCCATCACCAGGCCATGATAAGTAGGATACTGCGATTCCCTGCTGTGTTTCAATTGTGCCAGGGCGGTAATGCTCAGCAGGGAGAGAAAAGCTGTTAAAATACGCTTCATATATGTATACTGTTTGTTATTAACGTGGAAACCATAGCTAAAAAGAGGAGAACCCGGCTTGCCCGGATTCTCCAAAAGGTTTTGCATTCACCTTAGTTGTGTTTCCCGGCATTAATGCCGGAATAAGATGCAAGTAAAGCAGGAAGGACTAACAGGAGCGTTAACAAAGCATTAATTGCAGTAATTAATAGCATATTAACGCCATTAATGGGGGAAAACAGGCTATTTTTTTCGTGTTGCACTTCCAGGTGCTGCAGGTTTTAATCCTTTATCTTATCTTCCTGTATTCACAACCCGGATTTTATGTCAGCCAGATCAAACAGATTACTATCAATTGATGCCTTCCGCGCTATTACCATGTTACTGATGATTTTTGTAAATGATGTAAGCGGTGTACAACATATTCCTGCCTGGATAGAACATGTTCGCGGGGATGAAGACGGGCTCGGGTTTGCAGATACGGTGTTTCCCACCTTCCTGTTTATTGTGGGGCTTTCTATTCCATACGCCATTGGGTACCGTATTCAGCAGCAGCAATCCTTTATTAAAATTGAAACGCATATTATATTAAGGTCGTTGGCGCTGATTGTAATGGGGTTTTTCCATGTAAACCTGGAAAGCTACAGCAGTGCGGCTTTGCTGCCTTATGCCGTTTGGGAGCTCCTTATTACACTGGCTTTTTTCCTCATCTGGATGGATTACCCGGTTACCCTGTCAAAAACGTTGCGGTACGCGCTTACGGGTGGCGGCATCATATTGCTGGCCCTGATGGCGTACCTGTATAAAGGAGGAGAACCGGATCATCCGCATGGCATGCGGCAGTCGTGGGGCGGTATCCTGGGCATCATCGGGTGGGCTTACCTGGTAAGCGCCACGGTGTACCTGCTTATCCGGGGAAAATTTGTATGGTTAACAGTAGCATTGCTGCTGTTCCTGGTCGTCAACCTGGGCACACATGGAGGCTGGTTCCCTTTCTACCTGCCTGTTATAGGCGATGCCTCTTCTATTACCCTGATCATTGGCGGTGCATTCATTTCCGCGTTATACAGCCGTCTTTTACAACAGCAACGCATCAACGCTGTATGGATATACCTGTTTTTATCCGGCGTGGGCGCTATTGTACTGGGGTTCCTGGTAAGACCTTATACAGGCGGTATTTCCAAGATAGGTTCCACGCCGGCCTGGGTGTTGATTTGTGGCGGTATTGCTATCCTGGTATTTGAATTTTTAATTTTCCTGGTAGATGTGAAAGGCAAATTCCACTGGTTCAGGATCATCAAACCAGCGGGCACCAGTACGCTTACCTGTTACCTGATGCCGTATTTGCTGTACGCTGTTTTTACGCTGACGCATTTTCATTACCCTGCCTGGTTCAATACCGGCGCCGGGGGCATTATCCGTTCGTTTGCAGTGGCATTTGCGCTGATTATCCTGGTGGGCTTCCTGGAGAAAAAGAAACTGCGATTAAAGATCTGACACATTCTAATCAAAAGATATGATGAAGCATTTGCATTCACCAAAGAAAGGAGGTATCTGTTTTTTAATGCTGCTACTCCCGGCTTTACTTAACGCTACTACCCCTGCGCCACAGATGTTTGAACAACATACCGCCGCGCAGGTGAAGCCGGTGATCATCGGCTATGTAGGCGGGTTCAGGGGATTGGTGAATACAGACAGGATTGCACCCCGCAAGCTTACACACATTAATTATGCATTTGTAGATGTGCAACATAACCGCGCGGTGCTTACCAACGAAAAAACAGATACGGTAAACCTGCGCCGTATCAATGAGCTCAAAGCGATTAACCCGGAGCTGAAGATCCTTATCTCCATCGGGGGCTGGGCCTGGAGTGAAAATTTTTCCGATGCCGTGTTAACGGATACCTCGCGCAAAGCCTTTGCAGCAAGCGCGGTGAACATCATCCGTAAATACAGGCTGGATGGGGTGGATATAGATTGGGAATATCCCGGCCGCCCCGGGGAAGAAGGGAATGTTTACCGCCCGGCAGACAAACAAAACTTCACGCTCATGTTTATGGAGCTGCGTAAGGAGCTGGATAAGTTGCAGAAAGAAACCAATCAGCAAAAACTGCTCACCACAGCAGTTGGTGGTTTTGCTGCATTCCTGGAAACAACAGAAATGGAAAAGGCGGCTAAATACCTGGATTATGTGAACCTGATGACCTATGATTTTTATTCGGATAAGAAAGCAGGGCATCATACCAATCTCTACACGCCCGCAGATAATCCCGGCGCACTATCAGCCGATAAAGCCGTAAAAGCCTATGTGGCCGCTGGGGTGCCCGTAGAAAAACTGGTGATGGGCATTGCCTTTTACGGGCGCCGTTTCCAACTGGCCGACAGTATTGGTACCGGGTTGGGTGGGAAGATCGTATCACAGTCTTTCGGTAAAGGCTATACGTTTACAAAAGACAGCCTCGTAAACAAAAACGGTTTTCATGCCTACCGCGATGAAAGCGCCAAAGCGCCTTACCTGTTCAATCCCTCCACGCGGGAGTTTATTACCTACGACGATGAATGGTCCGTACAAAACAAATGCACCTATGTAACCGCTGCTAAAATGGGCGGCGTGATGTTCTGGGAGTATGCATCCGACGAAAAGGAATACCTGCTGGATGAAATTAATGCCAGCTTATATCCCAACCGTAATAAGCCTGCCTTTGCCGCACTGGTGTTGTATGAAAACGGCGGGCATCATCTTGCATTTTCAAAAGCGGCCAAAATCTGGCTGGATAGCCTGGCTGCAAAAAGGCATATCCATCTTACCTATATCACTAATACAGACGTTATCAATGAAGCATACTTAAAGCAGTATCAGCTTTTCATCCAGCTCGATTATCCCCCTTATGGCTGGAAACCCGCAGCAGCTGATGCTTTTGAGCACTACATCAACGAAGGTGGCGGTGGCTGGATCGGGTTTCATCATGCCACCCTGCTTGGTGAGTTCGATGGCTTTCCCATGTGGAACTGGTTCTCCGGCTTTATGGGCGGTATCCGTTTTACCAACTATATCGCCGGTTTTGCCGATGGAACAGTTACAGTGGAAGATAAGCAACATCCTGTGATGAGGAATATTACATCTCCCTTTATTATTAATAAAGAAGAATGGTATACCTATAACAGGAGCCCCAGGCCACAGGTACATGTGCTGGCCAGTGTGGATGAGAACTCTTATGTGCCTGCATCTGATAAGAAAATGGGCGATCACCCGGTGGTATGGACCAATGAGCATTATAAAGCCAGGAACATCTATATTTTCATGGGACATGGGCCGGCCTTGCTAGGTAACGCTGCATACACGCAATTATTTGAGAACGCTATATTCTGGGCAGCCGGTGAATAGCAACTGCTGTCCATAAACCCAAACACAAAAAAATGAAAAGAAAACCATTGTTACTATTCCTGCTGTTGCTGGCGGGCGCCACAGCTATCATGCTGACTTTGCCAATGATGCGGTAATAACCCAGCCCCAGGTTAAACAAGGATGTGGAACTTTTAGTAACTTTAGATACCGCCAATTACCCGCCCGGAAAAAAGAACCTGCTGACCTACGGGGATATCCCGGCAGGGTGGACCAATAAAAGATACAATATGCTGTATGTAAGCATGAGGCATGGCGATAAGATTTTACGGACCCGTTACAGAATAAAATGTATGAAGATGCCATCCTATGGGTGGGTTGTAAGAAAAAATAAACCATTTAATATGGAAAAGAACTTTCTTATCAGCAGCATGCTCTGTTTCATATTGCTGCTGCCACTACTGCTGAAAGCGCAGCAACTGCCTATTGGCGCAGCAGCGCCGGATTTTAACCTGCCGGGCACCGATGGGAAAAACTATACCCTGTCGTCTTTTGCAGATGCCAAAGTACTGGCGGTGGTTTTTACCTGTAATCACTGTCCTACTGCGCAGGCGTATGAAGACAGGATAAAGCAGCTCACTTCCGACTATGCCGGCAAAGGCATGCAACTGGTAGCTATTATGCCTAACAATGCAGAAGGGTTGCGGTATGATGAGCTGGGGTACACCGACCTGGGTGATTCTTTCGACGATATGAAGCAGCGGGCAAAAGATAAGCAGTTCAATTTCCCTTATTTATATGATGGCGATAGTGAAATTGTATCGCGCGCATATGGACCAATAGCAACGCCGCATATTTTTATTTTTGATAAAGAAAGGAAGCTGCGTTACCAGGGAAGGATAGACGATATGGAAAATCCTGCGAAGCAACCAGGATCGAAAGACGCGCGGAATGCCATTGAGGCGGTGCTGCAGCAACGCGAGGTACCGGTAACGGTTACGAAGGTTTTTGGTTGTTCGGTGAAGTGGAAAGATAAAAGCGGCAGCGTGGAAAAAGCAATGCAGGCATGGGCAAAGGAACCGGTAAGCCTGGATACCGTTACAGTAAGCGGTATTAAGGAACTATTGAAAAATACATCATCCAATTTGCGGCTCATCAACATCTGGGCTACCTGGTGCGTGCCTTGTGTAGCAGAGTTCCCTGAATTTATTATCCTGGCTAAAACATTCAGTGAGCGTGATTTTGAATTTGTAAGTATCAGTGCAGATGAACCGGAAAAGAAAGATAAGGTGCTGCAGTTTTTAAAGAAGAAATATTCGTCCGGGAAAAACTATCTCTTCACCGGGAAAGATAAGTACGAGTTGATTGAAGCAGTGGATCCAAAATGGCAGGGCGCTTTGCCTTACACGGTTTTGGTAGAGCCGGGTGGGAAAATCGTATATGCGCAACAGGGAGAGATTGATCCCGTTGCGCTCCGTAAATTAATTTTTCATAACCGTATGATCGGTCCCATGTTTAAATAGATCGGCATCCGGCCACTTTGTATTGGGGTCGTTTACCGCCTTCCATAGTAACCCGTCGAGGTCGTTAAAGAAGCTGCTATCGGTACGGGTATTGCAAAGCATCACCCAGTTGAATCCTTTGTGTGCGCGTATTATTTCGCTGGCAGTGCCGGGGAGTGAGCCGGAGTGCCACCAGTTATGATAAGGGTTTACAGCCCATCCCAGAGCATAGCCGGGGTTGGCTTCGGAACCGGTGGTCATTGTTGCGATGGTTTTTACACCCAGTATATCCGCCGGTACCGGGAACCCATCTACATGCACCAGCAGGCGGGCGAGGTCTGTGGCGCTGGCTATCCATCCTCCGTGCGCATCCATGCGGGTAATGTTATAAATATAAGGCTGTTCGCCGTGCTGGCCGTAGTATACTACTTCCTGTGGTTTCCTTTGTACAAGCGTATTTCCGCCTATCTGCATATCAGTAATGCCACAGGGCTGCAGTACTGCCTTTTTTACATAGTTCTCATAAGGCATACCTGATACTTTTTCAATGATCCGCCCGAGAATGCAATAACCAAAATTGGAATAAGCGTATACCGTTCCGGGAATATTCTCCAACGGCTGATGATCGATGGTCCATGAAATCAGTTGGCCTGCGGTCATGTGAGGATGGCTGAACATAGGATCTGCGTTGTTGTTGGTCCATCCGCCGGAGGTATGTTCCAGCAACTGGCGAATGGTGATCTTTTTCAGATTCTCTGCGTAGGGTGGTGTGCCATACTGTGTTCCCAATACGGCGTTAGGGCCAAATACCCGGTCGCTGAGCGAGAGTTTTCCTGTTTCCACCAGTTTTAATATAGCCGTAGCTGTTATACACTTTGATACACTGGCAATGCGGAACAGGTGTTGCGGGGTTACGGCGGTATGTTGGGCAGTATCTGCATAGCCGTAGCTGCGGGCATATACCAGTTTTCCCTGGCAGGTTAGCGCAACAGACATTCCAGGCACATGATACTGGTTCATGAAAGCCAGTATGGTGCTGTCTATCTGCGGGAGGGATTGTGCCCCGCCGGCTTTTGCTGTGAGCAGGCATACCAGCAGTACAGGTATATATCTCATGAAATTAAGGTACAAAAATATTTCCTTCCAGGTAGGTTTTGCAGGTTCCTCCAATCAGCACCCGGTCGCCTGCATTCACACAATAAAGCTTTCCTGTTCTGGGCGATACCTGCAGGGCAATCATTTCTTTCTTATCCAGCTGGTGGCTCCAGAAGGGGATGAGTGAACAATGGGCTGAACCCGTCACGGGGTCTTCAAAGATGCTGGCTTGTGGTGTAAAGAACCGTGATACAAAATCGACGTGTTTGCCTTTGGCGGTTACAATAATGCCGCCGGGGTCCAGGTTGATCTGGTCGAGGATGGCTTTATCCGGTTGGAGGTTGCGTACAATTTCCTCGTCGTGATACACCAGGATATAGTCCCTGGCCTTTAGCACTTCCATGGGGTATACCCCCACTCCTTTAAGGATTTCCGTTGGCAGGGTAGCTGGTACTGCTGGTCTTGACGGGAAATCGAGCGTGAGCAGGTCGTTGTTTTTGGAAACGGTCAGCGGTCCGCTTTGCGTATGGAAGGTGATCTGGTGCATATCCCATCCGAGGTGATTGAACAGTACGTGCGCACTGGCCAGGGTGGCATGTCCGCAGAGGTCCATTTCTATTTCGGGTGTGAACCACCGGAGTTCGTAATGCCCCTGCCGGCCGGAGGGAATAAAGAAGGCCGTTTCCGGCAGGAAATTTTCCGCTGCAATCTTCTGAAGTATTTCTGTTGGCAGCCATGCTTCCAGGAGACATACTGCTGCCGGGTTCCCGCCAAACAGCTCATGTGTGAAAGCATCTACCTGGTAAATGGGTATATGCGGCATGACGGTTATTTTTGGTGTTGTAAGGTAAAGGTATTGCTTTTTTGTGCGTGTATGTTCCGGGGAAGGGTGGTGGCCCAGAAAATCAGCCCGGCACCGCTGAGCGCACTGCCCAGCAGGCATACGGCTGTCCAGCCGGCGTATGCATATGCCGTGGTGGCGGCAATGCTGCCGAAACCGCTGCCAATGGAATAAAAAAGCATATACCCTGCTATCATCCGGTTCCGCGACTCCGGCCGGATATTATAAAGCATGCTTTGGTTGGTAACATGTACCGCCTGGATAGCCAGGTCCAGGAGGATGATACCGGCAATCAACGCAGCCAGTGAACGAGGGGCAAATCCCAGCGGCAGCCATGACACCAGTAACAATCCCAGTGCCGCGCCTGTAGTGCGCTGGCCATGGCCCCGGTCGGCCAGCCGGCCTGCACGCGCCGCGCCTAATGCGCCCGCCATGCCAATTAACCCGAACATGCCTATTGCAGAAGAGGAAAAGGAGTAGGGTGGCGCACTAAGTGGCAACACCAGCGATGACCACAATACGCTGAAAGCAGCAAAAATAAAGAAGGCAATAACAGCGCGTACCCGCAGTACAGGTTCCTGTAAGAATAAGCGGAACAGGGAAAGCAGGAGTTGCGGATAAGTGGCGATGGCTTTTTGTGGGTCGCTGACGGGTAATACCCTGTACAAGGCGCCGGCAGTTAGCAACATCAGTGCAGCGGAAAAGAAATATACTGACCGCCACCCCGCTATATCTGCAAGGGCGCCGGATACAGTACGCGCCAGCAGGATGCCCAGTACCACGCCGCTGGTAACAAGGCCCACTACCCGGCCCCGTTCTTCCGGGGCAGCCAGTGTGGCTGCATAGGCTACCAGTGTTTGTGTAACTACTGCCAATAATCCTACAGCTGCAATACCACCCAGGAAGGGTAATTTAGCCGGGGACCAGGCCACAGTGAGCAACGCGGCTGCAGCGAGCAACAGCTGAACGGCAATCAGTTTGCGGCGGTTGAATAAGTCGCCCAGCGGCAACAGCAGCAATAACCCCAGGGCATAACCTGTTTGCGTAACGGTAACAATAATGCCTAATGAATGTGAAGGGATCTCCAGGTCGTTTCCCATCCTGTTCAGCAGGGGCTGTGCGTAATATACATTGGCAACAGCAAGTCCGCCTGCCACTGCGAAAAGCAGGGCGGTATACCGGTTGAATTTTTGCATAAGTGTGATAATTATTTTGTACTAATTAGTACAAAATAGATGAAAGAAAAGTATTATTGGTTCGTTGTTTAACTAATGTTTTTTGATTGTGATTAAGCAGGGATTTTAATTGTGCTCCTGGTTAGCTAAGGGAGTTTAATTATATTCCTGGTTAATGAAGTATTTTCGATTGTGTTCCAATTACATTCCTGGTTAACGAGGCGTTTCCAAGTGCATTCCTGGTTAGTCAAGAATTTTCAATTGTGTTTCTATCAGTTCCGAAAGCGCTTCATTGTCCGGGTAAATGCGCCGGGTAATGCCAAGCCCGTTCCAGTTGTTGAGAAGAAGGCGGGCCAGCAGTGCGGGTTCCATCTTTGAATGCAAAGTGCCTTCCTGTTTTCCCCTCAGCAAGGCGTCAAGAAAAAGTCCCTCCAGCCCTTGCAGGTGAGTGGCGGCTCTTTTCATCATTGGGTTTTCGATATTGGAAAGCTCTGCTACTGCATTGCCAAAGATACAGCCGTTCTGATGTTTCGCCCTGGTGCTATGTGCTATCCTGCGGAAAAATTCACGGATATATTCCACCGGGTCATCTGCTGCATCCAGTTCTTTTCTGAATTGAGCCATTGCCTGGTCGCTGCGTAAGGCAAGCGCCTTTTCATACAGTTCTTTTTTACCGCCTTTAAAGGCCAGGTAAAAACTACCTTTGCCTATGCCCATCGCTTCCAGCAGGTCTTCCGTAGAGGTAGCCTCATATCCCTGCCGCCAGAAAACATCCGCTGCCTTGTTGAGTACTTCCTGGTCGTCAAATATTTTTGGTCTGCCTGACATATCTCTCCCTTTTATGGCCCAAAGATAGATTCTTTACCAAATAGTACAAAATTTTTCCGGGGGAGTGGGGGATCGCCTTCGGCGATTGTCTTGGTTCAGGATTACACTGATTATGCTGATTTGCCGGATTTTATTATTGTTTGATTTTTAAGACAGGAGAGGATAGGTGAGTATTTTGTT
>NZ_DATMTE010000919.1:0-3020 GCF_035564935.1 Chitinophaga sp.
TTGCAATATTATTTTCATTGATAAGTCCTTCAAAATTAGAGCTTAAATGAAAGTATTTATATACCTTAAATCCGCTTAAGTTAAGGATATGTATATCTCTTGTTAAAGTATTCCTTAACTCCTGTTAAAGGAATGTTATACTCCATATACAAATTAGAGGCCAAAATGTTAAAATATGATTTATAAAAGCTAGCTTAGCAATCCTTTTTATTTAATTCATGGACGATATTAAACACCTGATAGGTAGAGAATTACAGGATTTTGAAAGTAAATTCGCAGATTCGGTAAAAAGTCATGTGCCATTACTGGACAGGATCATGCATTATATTGTAAAGCGCAAGGGAAAGCAGATCAGGCCCATGTTTGTTTTATTATCCGCAAAACTCTTCAGTGACAATATACAGGAAAGCACTTACCGCGCAGCGGCACTGGTGGAACTGCTTCACACTGCCACGCTGGTGCATGATGATGTAGTGGACGACGCCAACGAACGCCGCGGCCTTTTTTCTATTAATGCCCTCTGGAAAAATAAAATTGCGGTATTGGTGGGCGACTACCTCCTTTCAAAAGGACTGTTGCTCTCCCTCAACAATAACGATTTCCGGACTTTACAGATATTATCGGAAGCGGTGAAGGAAATGAGTGAAGGTGAGCTGCTGCAGATCGAGAAAACCAGGAAACTGAATATCAAGGAAGATATTTACTTTGAGATCATCCGCCGCAAAACAGCCTCATTACTGGCCTCCGCCTGTGCTGCAGGTGCATGGAGCAGCAGCAACGACGACCATACCACTGAACAAATGCGCCTTTTCGGCGAAAAAGTGGGTATTGCCTTCCAGATTAAAGATGACCTGTTCGACTATGGCTCCGCCAAAATAGGGAAACCAACCGGCATCGACATCCGCGAGAAAAAAATGACCCTCCCGCTGATCTATACCCTGGAACACGCTTCCACCGAAATAAGAAGAAAGATCATTAACATAGTAAAAAATCACAATACAGAAAAAGACCGTGTGGAAGAAGTTATCCGCCTGGTAAAAGCATCTGGCGGTATTGATTATACGAGGCAAAAAATGTTTGAATACCGGGATGAAGCCCTTGCCATCTTAAATAAATTCCCTGAAAACGCTGTCAGGAACGGATTAGAATCTCTGGTTCGATTTACAACTGACAGAACATTTTAGTAAGAATAAAAAATAATGTAATATGCGGAAGAAGCGTAAAGCTTGGGCCTTTAAAATATAATAATGCAAAAACGCTGGACGGTAAAGGCATATCAACCAAATCAGGAACAGTTACTACAGTCGTCATTGCGCATACATCCGCTGTTATGCCGGTTACTGGTGCAACGCAATGTAACCAACTATGAGGCTGCCCGGCAATTTTTCCGCCCTACACTGGATGACCTCCATGATCCCTGGAAAATGAAAGACATGGATAAAGCCATTTCCAGGATTGAACTGGCTTTTTTTCAACATGAAAAAATATTGATCTACGGGGACTATGATGTAGATGGCTGTACTGCAGTAGCCACTGTATACGCCTTTCTGCAAAAACTCTACACCAATATTGAATTTTATATTCCACACCGTTACCGGGAGGGATATGGTATTTCCATACAGGGCATTGAATATGCCAGGGACAATGATTTCAGCCTGATCATTGCGCTCGACTGTGGTATTAAATCAGTGGAACATATCAGCACAGCAAAGGAATGGGGCATCGACTTTATCATCTGCGATCACCATTTGCCTGATGCGGTACTGCCTCCTGCCGTGGCCATCCTGAATCCGAAGCAGCATGATTGCCCCTATCCTTATAAAGAACTTAGCGGATGCGGCATTGGCTACAAACTGATTTGCGCCTTTGCACAAAAAAGAGGGCTTCCCCAATCGGAAGCCAATAAATACCTGGACCTGGTTGCCACCAGTATTGCGGCCGACATTGTTCCAATGACCGGTGAAAACAGGATACTGGCCTTTCATGGCCTGGTAAAAGTAAATGACGATCCGCTGCCCGGCATTAAAGCGCTGATCACCCTCAGCGCTTTGAAGGAAAAACTAACCATCGCCAACCTGGTGTTTGTGATTGCTCCACGCGTAAATGCAGCCGGCAGAATGGATGACGCACGGAAAGCGGTAAACCTCTTTATTGAAAACGATGTGGAAAAAGCCGCTGCCATTGCAGCTGTGCTTCATTCAGATAATTTCGACAGAAAGGAAATTGACAGTACCATTACCCAGGAAGCAATTGTGCTGTTACAAAATGATGCAGATATTGCCCGCAGAAAATCGACCGTACTTTATCAGGCACACTGGCACAAAGGCGTAGTAGGTATTGTGGCCTCCCGGCTGATAGATAAATACTACTATCGCCCCACCATTATCCTTACCCAGTCGAACGATAAAGTTGCAGGGTCTGCCCGTTCTGTAATGGGCTTCAATGTATATGAGGCGATTCACCAATGTAAAGATCTCCTCGAAAATTACGGGGGACACTTTTACGCAGCTGGCATGACGCTTAAAACGGAGAACGTAAAAGCATTCCAGGAACGCTTCGAAGAAGTAGTGGCGCGCACCATCCACCCGGATCAGCTGGTACCGGAAATTGTAATAGATTCCGAAATCCAGTTCCAGGAAATTACCGCCGCATTCTATAACATTCTCCGGCAATTTGAACCACTGGGACCTGAGAACCTCCGGCCTGTTTTCCTGGCCAGGAACCTGATGGATAATGGTTATTCGAAGATTGTAAAAGACGACCATATCAAATTCTCTGTAAAACAGGGAAGATATGGCCCAACTATGTCGGGGATCGGCTTTTATATGGCGGAAAAATTTCCCTTAGTGGCTGGAAAAAGGCCGTTTGATATGGTGTTTACACTTGATGAAAATGAATGGAACGGACAAACCTCCTTACAGTTGAAAGTAATTGATATCAGGTCTTCCGCAAATAATTGATAAAAGGGTTGTTCCCCGGGGGAAACAACCCTTTCTTTTATTTATGCTGCTTCAGCAACC
>NZ_DATMTE010000920.1:0-2875 GCF_035564935.1 Chitinophaga sp.
CATTTTTCCTTTTTTAGTTTTTATGTTGATGATACCGCCATTACCGGAGGCATCATATTTGGCAGAAGGACTGGTTAATATTTCAATGGAAGCAATGCTTTCGCCGGGTGTTGTTTTAAGGAGATTGGTTAATTGCTCGCCACTCAGGTAGGTCAGTTTACCGTCGATCATAACGGTTACGCTCTGTCCTTTCAGGGTTACGTTTTCGTTGTTGTCTACCTGTACACCCGGAGCGCGGCGGAGCAGGTCCAACGCGGTGTTACCGGCGGCGCTAACGCTGTTTTCTATATTCATTACCGTTTTCCCGGCAGAACTTTCGATAAACGGTTTCTGGGCGGTTACATTAATGGCCTGGAGGTTTTTTCCCAGTGTATGCAGCCGGATAGTGTCCAGGGCAACGGCCTTATGCGCGGCGCTAAGCTGGAAGGTTTTACTGTAGGTGGTATTATATCCCATCTGGGATGCCTGGATGAAATAATGGCCGTATGGTATTTTTTCAAAGGCACAGTTGCCGCCGGCAGTGCTCAGCTCTCCTTTCACCAGGGTGGAATCCTTTATATTCCTCACCATTACGCTGGTAAAGGGCAGCGGCTTACCTTCATGGTCTGTAATTGTCAGTGTAATTTTTCCTGTGGAGTTGGACTGTTGTGCCAGGGTAGGGTGCGCAACCATAAAAAGCATTCCCAGGGCTACGATGATTGTTCTCATACTATCGTTTCCGTTGTAAAATTTCTCAAAAGCTAATACCAAAATATTGGGGCTGTTATTTCCTGCTGCAGTTTTCCTGATAATATTGAAGCGCCGATCTTAACACATCCTGTATTTTACCGAGGGGCATATTTTCTGTTCCATTCATTATACACGACGATTGTGTAGTAGTACAGGCGGGTGCTTCCCTGAAATTTCCGAGGGTGATCAGGTAAATAGGCAATTCATCCGGGTTGCTGGCGGAAAGGTAGCCACGGTTGACCATTGTTCCTCCGCATGCAATGATCAGCATCACTACGGTACTCAGGCTTAAAACGATAGCAACTTTTTTCATACCACAATTTTACTAAAGACGAACAGGTACGAAAAAAGTTGCACGAAAAGGGGGAATAATTTTACTGGATAAATTTATTTTTTCAGCAAACGCTGTATGGTAGCGGGTGAACGTTGTTCCAACAATACGGTACGGCCATCGCTTAGCTCTTCCAGCAGGCCATTTTGATAGTAGCGTACGGTAAGCAGCTCCAGCCCCTCGTTATAAACGATCTTAAACTGCTCGTGCAGGATTTTGATCAGGAGCTCTATCTTCTCCGGGTTATTATCTATACAGCAGGAGAAATTGATCGCCCCGTTCTGCATCAGGTTAATTTTCACCTTTAGCCCGTGGAAGATCTCATAAATATCGCTGATCTTATCTTCTGTAATAAAAGAATAGTCTTTGGACGTAATATTCAGTAATACCTGGTTCTTTTTAAGCACAATAATAGGAGGCAGCTGTTTTATGTCAGCGGTTTCCTTAATCACGGTGCCGGGCAGGTTCTTATCCAGGAAGCACTTTACCAGCAATGGGATCTGTTTGTTCTGTAACGGCTTAATAGTTTTCGGGTGAATCACCTGGGCGCCATAGTAGGCCATTTCTATCACTTCCCCGTAGCTGATCTCCGGTATGTTTATGGTATTGGGAAAGAGCTTGGGATCGGCGTTTTTCAGTCCTTCCACGTCTTTCCAGATGGTTTGGCTTTCGGCATCCAGCATATTGGCGAAAACGGCGGCGGAGTAATCGCTGCCTTCCCTGCCCAGGGTAACGCTTTCATTCTGATCGGTACTGCCTATAAAACCTTGTGTAATCACGATATTGGTGTTGTTGAACAGCGGAACCACCTTTTCGGTCACCTGGCGCTGGGTATAGGTCCAGTCTATATTGGCATCACGGAAATTATCATCTGTACGGAAAATATCCCTTACATCCAGCCAGGTATTGTGAAGCCCTA
This sequence comes from Chitinophaga sp., assembly GCF_035564935.1. Taxonomy (GTDB): domain Bacteria; phylum Bacteroidota; class Bacteroidia; order Chitinophagales; family Chitinophagaceae; genus Chitinophaga. The sequence goes on from NZ_DATMTE010000920.1 coordinate 1,980, forward strand.
CACTGTTAAAGAAGGCGCTTACAATGGCGGTGCTGAGCAGTTCGCCCAGGCTCACCAGTTGGTCATAGTAGTAGTCGTAGGTGCGCAAAGGTTTTTCGCCCAGCGTCCATTCCGCTTCAGTGAAGAATTGCTGCAGTTGGGAAAACAGGGGATGGTCTTTGGTGCCCAGCAGGGTTTCTGCCACATTTATATGCTGTTGTTCAATGTTATGCAGGAGTTGTGCGGCTATTTCCCGTTTGCGCAGGAAAAAGTTTTCTGCCACTTTTTCCAGCTCATTGGTGGTTTTAGCCATTGCAGAAATAACAATGAGGAGTTTTTCGTCCTGGAATGACTGTACAATCTGGGCCACCTGCTGGATACGTTCAACACTTTCTAAACTTGCGCCACCAAACTTGAAAACCTTCATATGATAGTTTATCTTCTTTTAAAAAATTATTCGGCAAAGTAAGACAAGTTTAGAATTGTTTTAAAATCTGTTTGCAGATAAATGACAGTTCCGTTAAAATAATTTCAATTGCCTAATTTCGCCCGTACAACCTAACGTTATGAATCTTAAGCAAAAAGTAATGACACTGGATGAATTTACCATCCAGGAGTTACGGAATTACCCGGGCGCTACCGGTCAGTTATCCGGTTTACTGCGTGATATTGGTCTCGCTGCTAAAAGGGTAAATGTGGAAGTAAATAAGGCCGGTATTGCTGATATCCTGGGGGAAGCCGGCCGGACCAACGTACAGGGCGAATCAGTAAAGAAGCTCGATGAATTTGCTAATGAGCAGTTCATTGATGCCCTGGAAACCAGTATTTACTGCTGTGGCGTGGCCTCGGAAGAAAATGAAAACTTCATCCCTTTCCATGATGAACATTCAAAAAAGTCGAAATACGTGGTATTGCTG
>NZ_DATMTE010000921.1:0-7495 GCF_035564935.1 Chitinophaga sp.
GTAAAATCAGCGTAATCAGTGTTCCAAGACAATTTAAGCGCCGAAGGCGCTATTTCGCTGAGAACACCCGCGGCCTGCGTTGTTCGAGTAGCAGGAAGTCCGCCAGTACCATAGCGGTAACGGCTTCCAGTACTACGGGTACGCGCAGCGCAATACAGAGGTCGTGACGGCCCTTCACACTGAAGGTTTCCACTTCCCCGCTTTTGATGTTGAGGGTTTGCTGTTCTTTAGGCGTGCTGGACGTAGGTTTTACAGCGATACGGAACACCAGCGGATTCCCGTTGGAAATACCTCCTACTACACCGCCTGCATGATTGGTGGCTGTTTTTCCTGCTTTATCAACAATCGGATCGTTGTGTTCCAGTCCCTTCATTTTGGCGGCGGCAAAGCCAGCGCCAAATTCAATGCCTTTGATGGCAGGAATCGCAAATACGGCATGTGCCAGTGCGGATTCTAATGAATCAAAAAAGGGTTCACCCAATCCGATAGGCAACCCGTTTACTACACATTCCACGATGCCGCCTACTGAATCTTTGGCTGCAATAGCCGCTTCCAGCCCGGCTTCGGGATCAGGATTACCGCCTACTTCCGTAATGGTGGCATTTACCTGAACCTCTTCTCCGAGGATCTTCTTCGCTATTACGCCGGCCGCTACCAGGTTGAGGGTAAGCCGGCCGCTGAAGTGACCGCCGCCACGATAATCTTCAAAGCCGCCGAATTTTTCAGTAGCTACAAAATCGGCATGACCCGGACGCGGAAACTCACGCAGCTTTTCATAATCAGTGCTGCGGGTATTGTTATTTTCAAAAAGAATGGTCACAGGTGCACCGGTGGTGAAATCGTTAAAAACCCCCGACTTGATAAAGGGCAGGTCTTCCTCCTTACGGGGCGTAGTGCCCCTGGACCCGCCTTTACGGCGCTCCAGGTCTGCCAGGAAATCTTCCTGCTTTAAAGGTATACCAGCTGGTATACCATCTATATTTACGCCGACGCTGGCGCCATGTGATTCTCCAAAAACGTTTACCCTGAATAATCTGCCAAAACTGTTCACACGCTGATGATTTAAAGTGAAATTATACGGTTACTGCCACCTTGCCGCCCAGCAATTCCAGGTGATCATAAAATTCCGGGTAGGATTTATTGATCGCTTCCGCACTGTCGATGATCACAGGACCATCGGCTGTAAGCGCCGCCACGGCACAGGCCATGGCAATACGGTGGTCGTTATGTGAATGTACCCTGGCGCCTTTAATACCGGTGCCGCCATGTACCAGCATGATATCGCCTTCAAGGTCTATTTTAATCCCCATCTTACCAAATTCCGCCTGCAACGTTATACCACGATCGCTTTCCTTATGAGCCAGGCGGCTCACACCTTTAATTTTCGTAGTGCCGTTACAGTTAGCAGCCAGCGCCACCAGCGGGGGGAACAGGTCGGGGCAATCGGTAGCATCTATTTCAAATGCATTCAATCCTCCCTTTTCTATATTTACGGTAAACACACCAGACATCAGGTGTGCGCCCGCTTTTTCCAATGCTTCAAGGATCGCTTTATCCGACTGGGCAGAAGAAGTGTTCAGGTGCTGCACTTCCGCCTTACCCGCTACCGCCGCTGCTACCAGCAGGAATGCAGCGCCGCTCCAGTCGCCCTCCACCGTATAGTCGCAGGCGTTATATGCCTGCTTCTTTCCGAAATGGAATGTTTCAAAGTTCTTTTCTTCCACCTGAACGCCAAAGTGCGCCATCAGCTGGAGGGTTAACGCAATGTATGGTTTGCTTTTCAGATCAGTTACGGTAATGGTCACATTTTCTGCTACAGCGCCATAGGCCATGAGCAGGCCGGTGAGGAACTGGGAACTGAGAGAGCCATCGATAGTAATATCTTTTGGATGTAATGGTCCCTGGATATGAAGGGGCAGTTTACCGCCTTGTGTGGAACATTTCACATCGAGCTGGGGTAATACTTCTTCAAAAAAATCCATGGGCCGGGTAGTTAAACTACCGTGTCCTTCTATGGTAATAGGCAGTGACGATAATGCTGCGATGGGTGTAAACATACGGATACCCAAACCCGATTCGCCGCAGTTGATTTCATCATAAAACGGCGCCACACCATTACTGGTGATTTCGAAATAGTCGGCTTCCCGTTTGATCTTAGCGCCCAGGTTTTCGGCTACTTCCAGTGCTGCCAGGCAATCGTTGCTCAGGCCGGGGTTACGGATAATGCTCTTTCCTTTTGCCAGCAAAGCCGCTGCTACAGCGCGCTGCATGGCGCTTTTGGAAGGATTGGCCGTAACCGTGCCTTTAATGATGGCTGGTGATACAGTAACTTGCATATGTATATTTCGTCTGCCTTTAATTAATTAGAAAAAAATTTACAATTCCTGCAGTAACAACTTCAGTTCTGCAATGGGAATGGGCATGGTGGTTGCTTTCCCGATCTCTTCCAGCAATACAAAGTGTATTACATCTTTCTCTCTTTTCTTATCCAGTTTAAAGATGTCGAACACAGCATCTTTATCAGAGTTGAAAGCTACGGGCAGATGATAATCGCTGATCAGTTTTATCAGCCGTACCGTTTGATCTGCCGGCAGGTTCATCAGCTTTTCCGAAAAACGGGTAGCGGCTACCATTCCTATAGCCACCGCATTTCCATGTGCAATATGCTCCAGCTTCTCCACCGCATGTCCGAGCGTATGGCCAAAGTTGAGCCACCTGCGGGGGCCGTTCTCCAGCTCATCTTCCAGCACCACTTTTGTTTTTGCTGCCACTGATTTTTCCACCAGGTATTGCAGCACTTCCACATCGCGGGCCAGCGCTCTTTCTTTGTTGTTTTCAAGATAATCAAACAGTGCTGCATCCATGATACAGGCATACTTGATGATCTCTGCAAAGCCGTTGTGCCACTCTTCCGCCGGCATAGTAAGTGGCAGGGCATAATCGAAAAAGATAAACTCCGGCTGGCGGATAATACCCAGCAGGTTTTTCTGTTTACCATGACTCACCCCGTTCTTTCCACCGATAGAGGCATCTACCTGCGCCAGTAAAGTAGTAGGTACAAAGCCAAAAGGGATTCCACGCATATAAATGCTGGCGGCAAATCCTGCCACATCGGTGAGCATTCCGCCACCAATGCCTACCAGCGTGGTTTTACGGTCGGCTTCGTAAGATATCAGACCATCAATGATCTTATCTACCGTTGCCATATTCTTCAACTCCTCTCCTGCGGGCACCACAATTTTTTTCCAGTTGTGCAGATGATGACCGTGATGGTATTCTACATTTTCATCTATTACCAGTACTGTTCTCTGACGGTTTACATGATTGCCCAACTCCATCAGGCTTGCTCCTAAAAAATAGGTGGTTTCCTGCTGTTGAAACTGGTGGGTTTGTATTTGCATGAAGCGGTTCGCTTTTCTGTTAGGAAAACTACTGCCGGCTGTTGATACTAACAACAGCCGGCGGCTGATGGATCTACTTATCTTCGTTCATTACTTTATTCTGGCGGTTGATGGATTCCAGGTGCACTGCATCGAAATATTTCACGATGAAGTCTTTGGTCAGTCCCAGTTTCTCACCTTTGGCAACAGCGCGGTCCAGTATTTCGTTCCAGCGGTTTGTTTGCAGGATGGTAATGTTATTTTCTTTCTTGTATACACCGATCTTCTCTGCAATTTTCATACGGTTGCCGAGCAGCAGCATGATTTCATCATCCACCTGGTTGATCTGTGCACGCAGTTTTTCCAGTGCTGAGTTGAAGTCTTTTTTATCAGAGTGTTCCCTTCTCCAGGTGATGCCATCGAGCAGTTCGGCCAGTTTTTCAGGGGTTACCTGTTGTTTTGCGTCGCTCCATGCGTTGTCGGGATCCACATGTGTTTCCAGCATCAGGCCATCGTAATCGAGGTCAATTGCTTCCTGTGAAACTTCCTGCAGGATATCGCGGCGGCCGGAGATATGCGAAGGATCGCAGATCATAGGCAGTTCGGGCATACGGCGTTTCAGTTCAATAGCCAGGTGCCACATCGGTGCATTACGGTATTGGGTGTTGCCATAGCTGGAGAAGCCACGGTGAATTAAACCTACTTTACTGATACCTGCTTTCTGGATCCTTTCCACGGCGCCGATCCACAGTTCCAGGTCGGGATTGATAGGATTCTTAATTAAAACGGTGGTGTCCACACCTCTCAGCGCATCAGCTACTTCCTGTACAGAGAAAGGATTTACGGTAGTACGTGCGCCTACCCACAGAATATCCACACCGAAATGCAGCGCGTCTTCCACTTGTTTGGCAGTAGCCACTTCCACCGCCAAAGGCAGGCCGGTGATTTCGCGGGCTTTCTGCAGCCAGGCCAAACCTTTTGTACCAATGCCTTCGAAAGAACCGGGGCGGGTACGGGGTTTCCAGATACCGGCGCGTAAAACGTCCACTTTTCCTGTTTTCTGCAAGGCAAGCGCGGTGGCTAATACCTGCTCTTCGGTTTCTGCACTGCAGGGTCCGGAAATGATCAACGGCTTTTTATCGGAAGACGGATCGGAGAATTTGGTTTTAGATAAAATCTGTTCCATTGTCTGTACCATAGTTATTGAAGTTAAGTAGATTATCAGAATTTAATTATTTCAGGATCTTCCTGATCTTATTGGATTTTTGAATCAATTTGTAAAAGGTATCGTAGTCTTCGTTTTCCAGCAATGTTTTCATTTGCTGCAACTGGCTGATATGTTCATCCAGCACATCGAGCACATTGCTGCGGTTGTGTTTGAAGATAGGCACCCACATATCAGGGGAGCTTTTCGCCAAACGCACCGTGGATTCAAAACCACCGCTCGCCAGTTCGAAGATGCGTCCTGATTCCTTTTCTTTTTTCAGTACGGTTAAGGCCAGCGCGAAAGAAGTAATATGGGAGATGTGCGACACATAAGCGGTGTGCAGGTCATGTTCTTCCGCATTCATATATACGGTGCGCATCTGCAGCTGGTCTACCATATTTTCCACTAATTCCAGGGCATCCTCATCACTGTTCTTCACATCGCAGAGTACCATTGTTTTATGTACGAAAAGGTTCCGTACAGCAGCGTCCGGGCCGGAATACTCGGTGCCGGCCATCGGGTGGGCCGCCACGAAGCGTCCCCTGTTGGGATGACCGGCAACGAGTTGCAGTATTTTTTCTTTGGTAGAACCTACATCCATAATCACCTGGCCGGGGCGCGCTTTATCCATGATGCCGGGCAGGGCCTGCAGTACGGCATCTACAGGGATGGCCAGTATCACCAGGCTGGAGCGCTTCATGGCATCTTCCAGGCTGGCCGCTTCATCAATGATGTTCAGCTCCAGCGCCCGTTGCAGGTGTTCCCGGCTCTGATCTACTCCAATGATCCGCTCTGCCACGCCCTTTTCTTTCAGCGTGATAGCGAGCGAGCCGCCGATTAAACCTGTTCCTATTATTGTTGCAATCATTTTACGTTGGTTTTGATACGTTCTATCGCTTCCTGGAAAACCTTTTCATCCTGGCAAAGGCTTACCCTGATATAGCCGTTACCGTTACTGCCGAATATTCCTCCCGGGGTAATGAATACACGGGCCTTCTGTAATATTTCATCAGTGAGCGTATAGCCGTTTTCGTTAGTAGCAGGTATTTTCGCCCAAACGAACATGCCTACCTGGTTTTTATCGTAGGTGCAATGCAGCAGATCCAGCAGTTGAAATACCTTTTCCCTGCGCGCACGGTAAATTTTATTCAAATCATCGTACCAGTCTTTTCCCAATTGCAGCGCCCTTACAGCGGCCATTTGCATAGGCTGGAACATGCCGGAGTCCATATTACTTTTAAAGCGCAGTACCTGTGCAATCCATTCTGCTTTACCCATCAGCATGCCTATACGCCATCCGGCCATATTAGACGATTTACTGAGGGAGTTCAGTTCCAGCACCACGTCTTTTGCTCCTTCAAACTGCAGTAAACTTTCGGGTTGTTCGTTCAGGATGAAGCTGTACGGATTATCGTGGCAGATCAGGATGTTATGCTGTTTGGCGAAAGCGATCAGCTTTGCGGCAAACTCCCTGTTTACTTTTGCGCCGGTAGGCATATGCGGGTAGTTCACCCACATCAGTTTCACTTTGCTCAGGTCTTTTTGTGCCAATGCATCCAGGTCGGGCAGCCAGTTATTTTCTTCCGTCAGGTCATAATCAACAACAGTAGCGCCACTCAGGTTCACTGCAGAGCGGTAGGTTGGATACCCCGGGTTCGGGATCAGGGCCTCATCCCCTTCCTGCAGGTAAGTCATGCAGATGTGCATAATCCCTTCTTTGGAACCTATCAGCGGCAACACTTCCGTATCGGGATTCAGCGTTACATTGTAATAGCGCTGGTACCAGTCTGCCATTGCTTTACGCAGGGCAGGAATACCTTTATACCCCTGGTAATTATGCGTATTGGGCAGAGCAGCGTTTTCGTTTAATGCAGCTACCACTGAAGGGTGCGGAGGCAGATCCGGGCTTCCGATGCCGAGGTTGATCACCTTTGTACCGGTTTGGTTCATTTCCTCAATTTCCCTGAGTTTTTTGGAGAAGTAGTATTCTTCTGTGCCTTGTAATCTTTTAGCGACCTGTATCTGCATAAAACTGATTAAAGTGTTTTTCCTTTTTTATAAATACCCAGCACTTTCAGGTGTTCGGTGAGCGACTCTATTTTCGATAATGCTTTTTCAAAATGAGCGGCGTTATCAAATTCCATATCGGCATGGAAGTAATAGTTCCATTCTTTTGCTGGGATAGGGAATGATTGGAGCTTCGACAGGTTGATGCCGGCCACTGCAATCTGGGTAAGCACCTTGGCCAGGCTACCGCGGTCGTGGCTGGTTTGAAAATATACCGATGCTTTATTGGCATCTTCAGGAGTGGCTATAGGCGTACGGGAAACTGCCAGGAAGCGGGTATAGTTATTTTTATTGGTGTGAATATTGGGCGCCACAATATCCAGTTCAAAGATCTCTGCCGCCAGTTTTCCTGCAATAGCGGCAGTACTTTTCAGCTTTTTTTGCCTTACATGTTTGGCGCTGAGGGCAGTATCTTCTGTTTCCACCAGTTTGATATGCGGGTATTTTTCCAGGAAATCCATACACTGCAACAGGGCCATGGGGTGCGAATGCACTTCCCGGATGTCATCCAGCGTTTGCCCCGGCAAAACCATAAGGTGCTGGTTGATTTGCAGGTAAATTTCACCGGTAATATGCAAACCGGAGTTTTTAATGAGACTGTAGTTTGGTAAAATGCTACCGGCAATTGAGTTCTCAATGGCCATGATACCTGCATCCACATCGGGTTCTTGTTTGGCTTTTTTTACCAGCTCTGCGAAGGAGGCGCAGCATTCTACTTCAGTTTGCTTACCGAAGTAGCTCTGGGCAGCTACCTGGTGAAAAGATCCTTCAAACCCCTGAATGGCAATTTTCATGTGTATGTGATTGATTTTATTTTGTTATAGTTGCTGTAGCAACTAGC
>NZ_DATMTE010000922.1:0-30852 GCF_035564935.1 Chitinophaga sp.
TCGCAAAAAATTAAAAAAATGTTTTGACCTGTTACCCGGAATTTTTATCTTTACAAAACTATAAACCCTTTCTCCTATTGGGTTTATAGGCTAACAATAAATATAATAAGTTGTTATCCCCCATAACTTTTAGTTATCACCACTATTAATTACGATCCCCTAATTTTGGCCTACCTGTAATTTTTATAACCAACCACACCAACCACCAAGTTGCGCATTCCCGGAGGGATGAATTAAATGGAATTTTTACAACAATCTCAGTACCTGCCAGTATTGCTGATAGGGCTTATAGTAGGCTATTTGTCCGGTTTATTGGGAAAAGGAGGCAGTGCTATCAGTACGCCGGCCCTGCAGATCTTTGCCGGCGTAAACCCGTTTTTTGCCCTGGCATCGCCGTTACCGGCATCTATTACCAGCACTTTATCCGCCACAGCGGTTTACAGTAAGGAAAAACTGTTTAATAAACGCGTGATCCTGCTGGGCGCGGCTTTCGGCGTTCCAGCCACCATCTCCGGATCATGGCTCAGCAGCTACCTGCCCGGCAAAACGCTGATGATCATGACGGCTCTGTTCATCATGATAACAGGTATGTCGCTCATGTACTCGTTTATACGGAATAAACCCAATGGGGAAATTGTGATATCATCTGAAGAGGCGCCTGCTGCTAAACTGGTAATGGCGGCCTTATTCATTGGTTTCTTATCAGGGCTGCTGGCGAATGCCGGCGGGGTACTATTCAGTTCATTCTTTATAAAGAAACTAAAAATGCCTATAAAACAGGCACTGGCCTGTGCGGTGGTATTATCTGCCATTTTATCGGTGCCGGGTGCCTTAACGCACTGGTGGCTGGGGCATATAGACTGGAACATCGCACTGCTGCTATCGCTTACGGCATTCCCTGCTTCTTACCTGGGAGCTAAAACAGCCGTGAAAATGAAAACTCCTGCCCTCGAAAAATTATTTGCACTTACCCTTATCGTATTCGGCGTATACGATATTTTCTTTACGATGCTGAAATAATCAGGCATGCGCCTTCATCTTGTGAATAGCTTCCTGTTCATAAGGTGGAAGCGTGCTCACTATAATCTCGTAGGCGTTCTGGAGGAAATCTTCCAGTTCAGTAGCCGGCAGTATATCCTCCTGTTTCAACTGCACCCAGTGATACCGCGCCAGGTGAGGCGCCGGTACAATACCCGGTCTTGAAATCAGTTGATGGAACTGGTTCTGACTGCACTTAAAAGATACCCTGTGAGGCGGGTCCAGGGAAATCATGCAGAATAATTTTTCGCCTACATAAAAGCGCAATTCATTGTCCCACTTTTGTTCAGTGATGACAGCCGGAAGTGACCGGCACAGATCAAGGGTATGATCAAACATAGCAGCAGGTTTTAAAAGAATATTATTTAGGGCCGTTTTTTTAGGACGACTTGTGTCAATAGTTTACATGCACAGACTAACATATTAAAATATGAAGTATGTGTGGTTAACGTAAATCTAAGCTGTAAATAGTGAATGAAACTGCACTATAAAAATAGGGAATAAAAACCAATCGTGAATGTTAAAATGATTTTTCCATCCCGCCGCAATTCCTTTACCTGTAACCATTGCGGGTTTCGGGGGAAGCGGTATTTCTTTCTTAATCGAAATTTAATCCGGTTCATAAATGCCTCCGGCTTATACCGCAGCCCTTGTAAAGGGCGGTACAAGCCGGAAGTGAAGCCAGGTAAGCTATTGCTATGGCTGGGCAGCGGCCCAGCGCGCCATTTTCTGTTCCAGCACTGATAGCGGTACACAGCCGTCTTTTAACAGTTCATCGTGAAAGGAGGACAGGCTGAACCGGCTGCCCAGTGATGCTGTATACTGGTTCCGCAAGCCGCGTATCTTCAGTTCACCGATCTTATAGGAAAGCGCCTGCCCCGGAATAGCCATGTAGCGCTCAATTTCAGCAGTAGCCTCCTGCGTGGATACCGGTTCATTGTCCATCATGTATTTGATGGCCTGCTCACGGGTCCAGCCTTTGGTGTGCAAACCAACGTCCACCACTAAACGAATAGCGCGATGTATTTCATCCGTTAAACGGCCAAAGTACATGTAAGGATCTGTATACAATCCCAGCTCTTTTCCCAGGCTTTCACAATACAGCGCATAGCCTTCGCCATAGGCGCCGATCCATGAAAACCGGCGGAACTTAGGCAGGGAATCATTTTCCTGTTGCAATGAAATCTGGAAGTGGTGCCCCGGAATGGCTTCGTGCAAAAACAGGCATTCCATGCCGGTATACGGAAAGCTGCCGGCGTCCAGGATGGGCACATAGAATACACCAGGCCGGGTACCATCAGCGCTGCCCTGCATATATTCGGCCGATGCAGAAGCTGCCCGGTATGCTTCGGTTTGACGGATCTCGAATTTTGTTTTGGGAAGATGACCGTACATTTTCCTGACACCCGGCATGATCTTGTCCTCAATGGCTTTGAAGGAGTCCAGTATAGCCGCCGGTGTTTTAAAGATGCGCAGCTTTTTATCGCTGCGTACCGATGCAAAGAAAGCCGGAAGGTCGCCTTTGAAACCGGTGCTGTTTTTTACTTCCTCCATTTCTCCCCTTATCCTGGCTACTTCTTTTTCTCCCAGGGCAAAAATTTCCTCCGGTGAAAGATTGGTGGTAGTCCAGCTTTTTATCAGGAAAGCATAATAGGCCTTTCCATCGGGAATATCGCCAATGCCGCTGCTGGTGCGGGCTTTAGGCAGGTATTCCTGCTGCATGAAGTCGCGCAGTTTGGCGAAGGAAGGAAGGATATATGTTTCAATAGCGGTGTTGTAATCTTTGGCCAAACTGGCTTTGGCTGCAGCATCCAGCGAATCGGGGATGGTTTTGAGCGGCGCATAGAACACGTTCCCGGCGGTATCTTTTTTGGCAAGGGCCGTTACCTGTGGAATTACTTTCACCACCAGGCTTTTAGGCAATACGTAGCCGGTGGCTATTCCCCGGCGCATATTGGCGATGGCTGTATCGGTCCATATGGCAAAGCGTTCCATACGATGCATGAAATTCTGATAATCCTTTACGGTTTTAAAGGGCTGGGCGGAGGAGCCGGAACCCAGTTGCGCCAATGTGAGGGGCAGGCAGGTGAACTGCTGTACCGGCATCAGGTGGTCGTGGAAGGTAAGCGCCTCCCGGTTGATGCTAAATTCGCGCTGAAGCATATCATAGGTAATGCGGTCATTGCCCGGAAGTGCAGCTGTGTCAATTCCTTTAATAGCTTGCTGATAGCTGGTATAAAAGGAATCGAGCTTTGCGCGGTAGCCTTCACTGATGTCGATAGGCAACTGGTCGTTATATTGATTCTCCCCATTCTGGGTGGCTTGCAAAGGATTAAGGGCCATGCTTTCATTGTAATACCGTTCGGCCAGGTGGTGCAGGGAGTCCTGCGTGGCTTTTAGATTATCATGGGCGCCTGGTTGCTGGCAGGCCCCGGTTAGCACGGCTGCCCACAGCAGCAGGGCGCCTTTTTGTTGTAACATTTTCATATTGATGGGTTGTGAACAGGTAGTAATTTACCGTTTTATCCAAGAAAAAAAGCATTCCGAAGAATCGGAATGCTTATTTAGAACAGTGAACAATGAAAAAAAAGGTAAAAAATATTATTTAAGATTCTTTATACGGATGCTTTTGAAAGAAACTTCGTTACCATGATCCTGTAAAAGGATATGCCCTTCGGGCAACAGGCCAAAGTTTTTCCAGTTTTTATACTTGCTGATGGCCACCAAATCCTTGAAAGCCTGGGAACCACGCTCATATTCCAACACTTTAAATCCATTTAACCAGTGTTCAACGTGGTTATTTGGATACACAATAATACGACCTTTGTTCCATTCTCCAATAGGGTTGATGGCACGTTTTTCCTGTTTTCTTGTCATGAGGTCGTAAAGACTTGCCAAAGTGCGGTCTCCGTCGCGTCCCAGCTTGGCGTCGGGATGTCTTTCATCGTCCAGTACCTGGTACTCCAGCCCGATGGCCGACTTACCACCTGCCTCGTAGGCTTCGCTTACAAAGTATTTTACCCCGCTATTGGCTCCTGGTGTGAGTTTGAAGGTAAATTCCAGTTCAAAGGCGCTGTATTGTTTTTCGGTAACAATATCGCCACCGCTGCCTTCTTCATCTCCCGTAGAGTGACCAATGGTAAGCACGCCATTCTGCATGGTCCAGCCGGCAGTGGGGAAGTTCTTTTTATACACGCCTCTCCAGCCTTTGCTGGTTTTTCCGTCCCACAACAGCTGGTAGCCGTTTTTCTTTTCCTGGCCGGAAATAGTGTTGTCCACATTGTTTACCACGTAAATCTTATCATACGGGCTATACTGGGAAGCTGCCGGATTTTCTATCAGGCGGATATTTTTCCAGTAGATGTTCTTGTTTTCATCAGCTGCATTTTTACCGATGCTATGCACCTGTAAAGCGATGAAGCCCTTTGGCAGCGCGGTATCTACCAGGTGGGCGGTAGGTACGCCGTTCACCCAGGTACGCATTTCATTGCCCCGGCACTCGATACGGTATTTGTTCCAGCCATCTTTTTTGAAGGCATTCTGCCCGGCAGGGTTCAGTTCCATCGGGTACTGCCAGCCCCTGCGGCCCTCTTCATAAATACCACCGCTCCATTTACGGTCGGAAGGATCAATCTCCATCTGGTAGCCAAATACACGGCCGTTCTGGTAGTCGGCCCGGCTTTGGCTGCGGAACTGGATACCGGAGTTGAACTCCTTACCCAGCTTAAATTCCAGCTCCAGGATAAAGTCGCCGTACTCCTTTTCCGTAGCCAGGAAAGAGTTTGGCGTGTTCTGTACAGTGGTGCCCACAATCTCGCCGTTCTGCACATTATATTTTGCTTCTCCCCCCAGTTGTTTCCAGCCTTTCAGATCTTTACCGTTGAAAAGTTGCTGCCACTGGGCTTTCTGAGCGAAAAGGCCACCGTACATACACAGTAGGGAGCCACATAAAAGGATCGTCTTTTTCATAACTAAAACGGAATAAGGTGACCAAAATAAACAATGAAAATGATTTTTACAACCGATTGCAAAAGATTAATCTTATTTTTTATTTTTTAGGAACATGATAATCTGATCAATAGGTGGTTTGCCGGAATTAGAAATAAAAATATTTCTGCAAACGATTGCAGCAATGTAAAAATATCTTATTTTGTTTCCCAATAGTACCACGTAGCCAAAAGCCAAAATCGAACTAAACATACTCTTTATCTACAACCACTATAAACAACGTTATGAAAAAAGTTTTTTCACGTCTAACTTGTATAATAGCCTGTTTGCTATTCTACCAACTTTCCCAGGCACAAAGTAACCCGGTTACCGTAGAAGGTAATGTACTGGACGCTCACAAGCAACCACTGGTTGGTGTAACAATTGCCATTAAAGGGAAAAATTCTGGCACACAATCGGATGGCAACGGGCATTTCCGCCTTAAAGTGGCAGATGCAGCCAACGCAACACTCGTATTCACCTACATCGGGTTTACTACATATGAAGAAGCTGTAAAAGGTCGTGCAATCGTTTCCGTAACTCTGCATGAAGACAACAAAAAACTGGAGGAAATAGTAGTAGTAGGATACGGTTCACAGAAGAAAAAGGATGTGACCGGGTCCATTTCCTCGGTAGGCACCAAAGCCATACAGGACGTACCGGTTACCAATCCCCAGCAGGCACTGCAGGGCCGCGCTCCTGGTGTGGAAGTACTCAATAACAGCAGTAAACCCGGTGATGAGCCCACTGTGCGTATCCGCGGTACCCGCTCCCTCAGGGCAGGCAACGATCCGCTCTATGTGGTAGACGGTATTCCTTACGCTGGTACCCTCAGCGATATCGGCACAGGAGTAATACAATCGATGGATATTTTGAAAGACGCCTCCGCAACAGCCATTTATGGCTCCAGGGGCGCTAACGGCGTAGTGCTCATTACTACCCAGAAAGGCAAGGAAGGAAAACCGGTGGTTTCCTATAGCGGCTCCTATGGTTATGTACAGCAACTCGGTGAAACAGACATGATGGATGCCAGCCGCTTCATTGAAATGCGCAGGGAGGCCAACCGCACCATTGGTAAATATGATGATGCCAATCCCGACGCATCAGACAAGAAAATATTCAATACCGTTGAATACGCCAATATCCAGAAAGGAACAAACGTAGACTGGCAGGATCTGATGATCTCCCCGGGCTATCAAACCAATCACGGTCTCAGCGTAGCCGGCGGAACAGACAGAACAAAATACACCGTGGGACTCGGCTACTTCAAAGACCAGGGCGTGCTGAAACTGCAAAGCTACGAGCGCTATAACTTCAATGTTGGCGTGGACCAGATGATTGGCAACCGCGTTCGTGTGGGAGCCACCCTCCTGGGCGCTTACAGTGAACGTAACGGCGAAACGTATAATGGTATAGACAATGCCCTGAAAATGCTGCCCATTGCCGCTCCTTACGACGACAACGGAAAGCTGATCACCTACCCAACCGGCGATAACCAGCAGCCTAACCCGTTATTGGATTATGTAGATGGCAACCGCATTGAGTTAATGAAACGTTTCCGCATCTTTACCAGCCTGTATGCAGAAGTAGAGATCATGGACGGACTGAAATACCGCCTCAATGTGGGCCCGGATATCCAGAACTATAACTATGGTCTTTTCCAGGGTAAAAACAATACCAACCTGCTGATCGGTGGCGGCGATGCTACCGCTTCAAAAGGAAACGCGTCCACCATGGCGTACACCATCGAAAACATCCTCACTTATAACAAGGAGATCAAGAAACATAATATAGGCTTTACCGGTTTATACAGCGTTCAGCGCCAGAACGTAGATATTTCCACTACCAATGTGAGAGGTATCCCCGTGGAAACCCAGCAGTATTACAACCTGGGCCAGTCGCTCAATGTAACAGGCGTAACCAGCAGTCTCAGTTCCTGGACCATTCTTTCCTATATGGGCCGTTTGAACTATGGATATGACGACCGCTACCTCCTTACCCTCACTCTCCGTGCGGATGGATCTTCCAGGTTTGCCCCCGGGAAGAAATGGGGCTATTTCCCTTCCGTTGCGGCAGCCTGGAACCTGATCAATGAAAAATGGCTGAAAGGACAAAAAGTGCTGGATAACCTGAAACTACGCGCCAGCTTTGGTCGTATTGGTAATACAGGTATTGACCCATACGCTACCCAGGGTAGCCTGAGCAGGATCCCTTATTCCTTCGGAAATAAAGGGGTGCTGGGTTTTGTGCCGCTCCAGCTGCGTAATCCCAATCTCACCTGGGAGTCTACCACTTCTACTGATATCGGGCTCGACTTCGGTTTCCTGAATGGCCGTATCACCGGTGTGGTGGAATGGTATAATCAACGCACTACCGACCTGCTCATGCCGCAAACGCTTCCATTCAGCAATGGCTTCAATGAAGTGCTGATGAACCTGGGTACTTCCCAGAACCGCGGTCTGGAATTTGGCATAGGCGCCACCATTATCGATAATCCTGATGGATTCAGCTGGAAAATGGACGCCAACTTCTTCCTTAACCGTTCAAAGATCCTGTCGCTCGGAGATGGCAGAACTGAAGATATTGGCAATGCCTGGTTTGTGGGGCAGCCTACCTATGTGTACTACGATTTTAAGAAGACCGGCATATGGCAGGATAAAGATGTCGCACTGGCGAAACTGTACAACGTGAAGCCGGGTGAAATCAGGCTGGAAGACGTTAATAAAGATACCCTCATTGATGCTAAAAACGACCGGCAGATCCTGGGTTCACCGCAACCCAAATGGTCGGCAGGTACCACCCAGCGCTTCTCCTACAAGGGGTTTGAATTATCGATCGTAGCCTTTGCACGTATAGGAAGCATGATCAAAAGTGATTTCTACCAGAACTATAACACGTTGTTTGGCCGTTATAACAACCTGAACATCGATTATAATACACCGGCTAATCCGACCAACGATTTTCCACGGCCTAATGCCAACCAGGAAAGACCCAGCAACTACCAGTCGCTCAGCTATTTCGACGGTTCATTTTTCAAGATCAGGAACGTTACACTGAGCTATGCTTTCCCCGACGCACTCGTGAAAAGCATGCGTATGCAGGATTTACGGGTGAACGTAGGAGTAAAGAACCCGATGATCCTCGCGCCATACCGCCAAACCTGGAAAGGTATTGATCCGGAAGACGTAAATGTGATCGGCATTGATGCACCCGCCACCTGGATGCTGCAGTTCGGAATAAATGCCAAATTTTAAATCAACCATCTTTAAAAGAAAACGTTATGAGAAATATAATTCCTGTCATCCTGCTGCTGGCCGTTGCTACCACCTCCTGCAATAAAATGCTGGATGAAAAGATAGTTACCAATGTAACAGATGATTTCTACAATACCCCGGCAGGTTTTCAGACAGCCGTAAACGGTTCTTATGTGTCTATGCGCAACTTCTACAGCACAGAACGTGGGATGACACTCACAGAAACAGGCACCGATATCATTACCAATGGCTCCGACGGAGACTTCAAATATACCAGCCAGTATACTTCCCAGCTGGATTCCCGCTATGCGCATGTAAGGGAAGTTTGGAACAGCTTTTATCAAACTATCAACACCTGTAACGTAGTGGTAGACCGGGCCGATAAGATCACCGATCTCGACGAAGCAGTGAAGAAAAAAGGCATAGCGGAAGCAAAGTTCTGCCGGGCACATTATCATTTTGTGCTGATGGAAATGTTTGGCGCTATCCCACTGCGCATGAAGGAAAATACGGAAATTCTGAGGGAAGCGCACCGCGATTCGGTAGCTGCCATCTATGATGCAGTGATCGGCGACCTGGAGGCGGCTGCTACCGATTTACCTGTAACACAGTCTGAATGGGGCCGTGCCACCAAGCCAGCTGCAGAGCACCTGCTGTCGAGAGTGTACCTTACCCGTGCTTCCTCTCCCCAGGCAAAGCCCGGCGACTATGCCAATGCCGCAAAGTATGCCGACATGGTGATTAAGAACTACGGTTTTAAATTACTGGCGGATGTTGGACAGGTATGGGCACAGGGTAAAGAAAATAACGAGGAAACCATCTGGGCTGCACAGTATACCACCGACCCGCTGTATGGTTACCCTGATAACAATGCCTGCCGCTTTTTCCTGATGCAGTACGATGTGCTGAAAGGAATGAAGCGTGATTTGCCAAACGGTACGCCCTGGAAGCGTTTCAGGCCTACATCGTTCCTGCTTGATACATTGTATAAAGACAGGGTGCATGATGTACGTTATGAAAAATTTTACAACGTTCTCTGGAGAACCAATGCGCCTGTTGATAACCTGAAAAATGGCGATACCGCTGTATACCTGCCGGGCTATGATGTATCTGATGCCGTGATTGCCAGCAAGCCTTACATGCTGGTACCACCAAGACTGTACACAGAAAAACTGTATCCTTCCCTGAATAAATTTGCCGACGCCCTTCGCCCGGATAACCAGGCCTCCGGCGTAAGACCCTTTATTGCCATGCGCCTGGCGGAAGCCTACCTGATAGAAGCAGAAGCGCTCATGATGGACGGCAAAAAACAGGAAGCGGCCGATCTCGTAAACGTGGTACGGTGGAGGTCCGCACGTATTGGCGCTACCCCGGCTGAAACACAGGCTAATCATGATGCCATGACCGTAACTGCCGCAAATATGAACATCGATTTTATCCTGGACGAAAGAGGCCGCGAACTGGTAGGAGAACAACTGCGCTGGTTTGATCTTACCCGCACTCATAAGCTGCTGGAAAGGGTGAAGCTGCACAATGAGCAGGCCCGTAACAATATCAGGCCCACTCATGTGCTGCGTCCTATTCCGCAGGACCAGATCGACAGATCGGTAAATGAATTTCCGCAAAATCCGGGTTATTGATAACCATCTTTCATATAAAAAAATGCAGCGGAGATCATACCCATGGTCTCCGCTGCATTTTTTGCTAAAGGCTAAATGCTTATCTTCAGTGAGCCTTTTTTAACGCAATAAAACCCTCATTTCTATGGCACAGAAAAAGATATTATTACTGACAGGAGATTATGCAGAAGATTATGAAACAATGGTTCCGTTCCAGATGCTGCAGATGATTGGTCACGAAGTACATGCGGTTTGTCCTGATAAGGCGGCTGGCGATAAGATCAAAACAGCGATCCATGATTTTGAAGGCGATCAGACCTACAGTGAGAAACCGGGTCATGGTTTTGTGTTGAACGCTACTTTTAACGATGTGGCCGGCGCTGATTACGATGCATTGGTAATAGCCGGCGGCCGGGCCCCGGAATACCTGCGGCTGAACAAAAATGTACTGGAACTGGTAAGGCACTTTTTCCTGGAAGATAAACCGGTGGCCGCCGTTTGTCATGGTATCCAGATCCTGACCGCCGCCGATGTGGTACGCGGGAAGAAACTTACGGCTTATCCCGCAGTGGCGCCGGAGGTTACAGCTTCCGGGGGCACTTACGTATCCGTAAATGTATACGAGGCAGTAGTGGATGGAAAACTGGTAACTGCGCCCGCATGGCCAGCTCATCCGCAGTGGATCGCAGGGTTTCTGCAGGTACTGGGAACCAGTATTACGCTGTAAATGTTATTTATGTATAATTGTTTGATTAACATATAAATAAATAAAGTTTAAATTATCTTTCTGCGGATTTTCAAATTAAACTGCCATTGCTTACCTTTGCAGCCAAATTCAGGAGGCTATCCCTGTATTGGTCATTGATAATTCGTAATTCGTAATTGATTTTTATATATGTCCGGACAGCTTAAAGAAGTTCGTAACCGAATCAAGTCTATTCAATCTGGTCAGCAGATCACCAAAGCCATGAAAATGGTAAGTGCTGCTAAATTAAGACGTGCCCAGGATGCCATCATGCTGATGCGTCCTTACGCCGTAAAGCTCCAGGAAATGCTGCAGAATATTGTTTCCAACAGTGAAGGCAATATCGACACGCCACTGGCAGCGCAGCGTCAGGTTGAAAAGGTACTGGTTGTGGTCATTACTTCAGACAGGGGTTTGTGCGGCGCCTTCAACTCCAACCTGATCAAAACAGCTAAACGTGTGATCCGCGAAAAGTATGCTGAACAGTTTGAACAAGGCCAGGTAGAAATCTTACCAATTGGTAAAAAAGGTTATGATCACTTTGTACAGAATGGATATAAAGTAAATGACAGGTTCTGGCAGCTTTTTGGCAATCTTACTTTTGATCATGTGAAAGAAGCCGCTGCTGTAGCCCTGCAGGGTTTTATAGACGGTACTTACGATGCTGTTGAAATTGTTTACAGCGAATTTAAAAACGCTGCTACACAGGTATTCGTAACAGAACAGTTCCTGCCGATCGCAAAGGTGGAAAATACAGGTAAAGGTGGGCTGAAAGCAGATTACATCTTTGAACCTGAAAAGGATACCCTGATCGCAGAACTGATGCCTAAGATCCTGAACACACAGTTCTTCAAAGCCATCCTGGATTCCCATGCTTCTGAGCACGGCGCCCGTATGACTGCGATGGATAAGGCTACAGAAAACGCCAGCGAATTGCTCCGTTCCCTGAAGATCTCTTACAACCGTGCACGTCAGGCCGCTATTACCACCGAGCTGACAGAAATTGTGAGCGGTGCTGCTGCATTGGCAAACTAAGCTGTTGAAGAGATTATTAACACTAAGTCAACAACTGAATTAATATTTTCAGATTAGGGTCAAAGACTGTATTTTCGGTCTTTGACCTTTTTTGTAAATCCGCATCTCCTGTTAACGTATGGAAATATCACAGATCATCCCGCACGTGGAAGCATTAATTTTCGCGGCCGACAGGCCGTTACCTTTGCTGGAAATAGTGGATCTGCTCAACAACGCTTTGGCTTTCCTGGAAGACCGCACCAACCTGGACCAGGTAGAAGCTGCCATGGAGGCCATCAGGGAAAAATACAGCTCTGAATTTTATGCTTTCGAAGTACGCAGCAGCGGGGGAGGCTACCAGTTCCTCACCAAAAAAGATTATTACCAGACAGTAGCCCAGCTCAACGGCGATAAGTTCCTGAAGCGACTTTCTACTGCCGCCCTGGAAACCCTGGCCATCATTGCCTACCGGCAGCCGATTTCCAAAGGCGAAATTGAATATATCCGTGGTGTAAGCACCGATTATTCTATCCAGAAGCTCCTGGAAAAAGAACTGATCGTGATCACCGGCCGAAGTGAAGACCAGCCCGGTAAACCATTACTGTATGCCGTTTCCCGCTCCTTTATGGATTATTTCGGGATCAGCTCCGTAGCAGATCTGCCCAAACTGAAGGAATTATTTGATGAGGAAATGGTGCAGCCTACACTCATCAACGATGATACGGCTACCCTTGGAAGGGGCGAACACGGTACCCATACCGCCGAAACGGCCCATTCCCTGATGGTATCGGAAGACGGGGAACTCCTGGACCCTGAACATCAGCTGGATCATTTAGCCTCACCTTCCACGGATACCGAAGAAGAACCCGGTGCTTCCGAAGATGAAGAAGTAGAACCCGATGATGAAATTGTTCGCTTCGATGATATTATTGAAGAAGCAAATGAAGAATCCGGTGGAGAAAGTGAAACCGGTTTGGCAGAAACGGACGGGGAGAAAGAGGGAGATGAAGAAGAAGGTGATAAAGAGGATGTAGAAGAAAATGAAGATGAAGAAGATGATGAAGATCCTTATGCAGTAAGGGATACAGCGCCCGGTATCAACGAAGAAGAGAACGAAGACCCGGTTGGGGTTGTTGAAGATATTATCTCCGGAGAAGAAGAAACAGCGATAGAAGAAGTTGAAGAGGAAACAGATGAAGAAGATAAAGAAGATGATGAAAAGGATGAAGATGATGATAGCGATGAGGAGCCGGACAGCACAATGGAAGACGCTATTTTAGGAGAGAAATTACTGGAAATAAGCGGGCCGGGGATAGCATACAATGATGAAGAGGAGGAAGAAGAAGATGATGACGACGACGATGATTATGATGATGAAGATGATGACGATGAAGAAGATGATGAAGACGATGACGATGACGAAAAAGACGAAAATTCCGGAAAATAAAAACAATTCCAAATAAAAATAGCGGCTCCAGGGCCGCTATTTTATTAAAAAAAATCAGTGTAATCAGCGTAATCATCTAAATCCTGAGTCAGACAATCTCCGCTACAATCCCGCTATTACCCGCGCGAAAAGTCCGCTCAGTAGTTTATCCGCCTTTCCCGCTACAGCAATAATTTCTTCTATGGAAACGGGGTGCAGGTTATCGGGATCACATTCGTCTGTTACCACCGAAACGGCTGCACAGGGCAATTGCAGCTGGTTAGCCACAATTACTTCCGGCACAGTGCTCATGCCTACCAGATCGGCGCCAATCATGCGGAGGAAGCGGTATTCCGCCCTTGTTTCCAGGTTAGGGCCCATAACGGATACGTATATACCCTTTTTTAACGTGGCGCCAAGGGAAGTGGCGGCGGCTTGCAGCTTGCTGCCCAGTTCAGGATGGTATGGCCGGCTCATATCCGGGAAGCGGGGGCCATATGCGGGTGCATTGAGGCCGCGCAGCGGATTTTCCGGCTGCATATTTATATGATCATCCAGTAATACCAGGTCGCCTTTTTTAAAATCAGGGTTCATACCACCGGCGGCGTTGCTGAGCAGCAGCTGTTGGATGCCCATGGCTTTCATAACCCGTACCGGGAAAGTGATCTGCTGCATGGTATAGCCTTCATAGTAATGAAAGCGGCCCTGCATGGCTATTACCGGGGTGTTATTGATATGCCCCAGGATCAGGTGACCTTTATGTGATTCCACGGTAGATTCGGGGAAATGAGGGATTTGCTGGTAGGGAATGGAATGTGCTATTTCAATATGATTTACCAGTTCTCCGAGGCCGGTTCCCAACACTACGCCTATGCGCGGCTGTTCAAAGGAAAAGGATTGCAGATAGGTGGTAGCCGCAGCTATTTGTTGCAGTAACAGGTCCATACGTTTGTTGAATTTGCTGCAAATTAATTCCCTTTGTGCGCAATCAGGTAAAACAGTGGTGGAAAATATCGTTTAAACCATAGTAGGATCTTTTCTTCCCTGGCTATCAGCACTATTTTTTTTCGTGTATGCATGGCCTTTAGGATCTTCCTGGCGCAGCGGTTTACGGGAATGCCGTTTGCCTGGCCGGGATCCATTTTGCCATAAGGTTCGCCGTTGGCGGTGATGGCGGAGTAAGTGATAGGAGTGTGGATGCGTCCCGGGCAAACGATGGTGGTATATAAGCCGGGAATAGGTTGTTCCGTTTGCAATGTTTCGAAATAGCCCTGTAATGCGTGTTTGGCAGCGTTGTAACCGGAGCGCCAGGGATAGCCCATGAGTCCGGCCATACTGCTGATCACGATGATCTGCCCGTTGCCTGTTTGCCTGAAATGTGGCAACAGGGCTTTTGTGAGCATTACGGCGCCGAAAAAATTCACTTCCATCAGCTGGCGGATGGCGGCAACGGAGGTGTCTATCAGTTTGGAGCGTTGCGTAACGCCTGCATTGTTAACAAGTACATCTACTTTTCCGAAAAACTGCAGGGCGCGTTGAGCGCCTTCATTTACCTGGGTTTCGCTGGTTACGTCTATCAGGAGTATTTCACAGTGGGGCGTATGCTGCAGGCATTGATGGCGTACTGCTTCCAGGGCGGGTTGGTTCCGTGCAGCAAGGATAAGGCGTGCTTTTTCCTTTGCCAGTAAAAGGGCCAGCTCATGGCCTATACCTGAGCTGGCGCCTGTAATGAGTATTACTTTATCTGTAAAGTGCATTCAACCGTTGTATTACGATTTCAAAGGCACCAGTTTGATGCTTTTCCATCTTACCTTGATACCGCCGCCGGAATGGATCTGGAGGGCTATCTGGCCATTGGCTGCACCGATCTTTTCATCTTTCAGGGTGATCATTTCGTGGCCATTGAGCCAGGTGGTTACGTTATCGCCCTGTACACGCACTTTCATGGTGTTCCATTCGCCCATTTTCAGGTACTTTTCTTTTTCTTTGTCGGGTTGAATGAGCCAGCCGCGGCCATATGATTCATAAATGCCGCCGGTGTGCATATCAGGAGGCGCTACTTCTGCCTGCCAGCCGGTAATTTTGGTGCCTTCCAGCGAGGAGTGAAAGAATACGCCGCTGTTGCCGTTGGCTTCCTGTTTGAATTGAACGGTGAGCTCAAAATCCTTGTACTGGCCGTCGGTGGCCAGGTAGCCATATTCTTTATCAGGGCCGCTTTCGCATATCAGCTCGCCTTTTTCCACGTACCATTTCTCTGTACCGTATACTTTCCAGCCATCGAGATTTTTACCATTGAATAAAGACTGTGCTTTTTGCGCAAAGGCACTGCCGGTTCCCAGTAACAGGGCGGCTCCAAGTAAACAATTGAAAAAGGTTTTTTTCATAACACTGCTAAGATTTAGTGATTGTTCTTTAAAAAAAAGTCCCCCGGGGTAAACCGGAGGACTCCAATATAAGTTCAAATTCCTGAATTATTACATCAGAAAACTATCTTGCTATATTCACTGCTCTTTTTTCACGGATCACAGTTACTTTAATCTGGCCGGGATACTGCATTTCTGTTTGTATCTTATTGGCGATTTCGAAAGAAAGGCGATCTGCGTCTCCATCGGACACTTTATCACTTTCTACGATAATACGCAGTTCCCTGCCGGCCTGGATAGCATAGGCTTTTTCCACACCGTCGTGGGCCAGCGCCAGGTTTTCCAGGTCTTTGATACGCTGCAGGTAGCTCTGCATGATTTCGCGCCGTGCGCCGGGGCGTGCACCACTGATAGCATCACAGGCCTGAACGATGGGGGAAATTACATACTGCATTTCCATTTCATCATGGTGGGCGCCAATAGCATTTACCACGGCAGCATGTTCGCCATATTTTTCAGCGAGCTTGGCGCCGAGAAGGGCGTGGCTCAGTTCAGTTTCTTCATCAGGTACTTTACCGATATCGTGCAGCAATCCCGCACGTTTGGCTAATTTAGGGTTCAGGCCCAGTTCGGCTGCCATTACCGCGCAAAGGTTAGCGGTTTCCTTAGAGTGCATGAGCAGGTTCTGACCATAGGAAGAGCGGAAGCGCATCTTACCTACCAGGCGTACCAGTTCTTTATGCAGGCCATGGATGCCCAGTTCAATAACGGTTCTTTCACCGATATCCATTACCTGTTCTTCCAGTTGTTTCTTGGTTTTTTCCACTACTTCCTCGATACGTGCAGGGTGGATACGTCCGTCCTGTACCAGACGTTGCAGCGATAAGCGCGCAATTTCACGGCGAAGCGGGTCAAAGGAAGATAAAACGATGGCTTCAGGGGTATCATCTACGATCAGGTCCACACCGGTAGCCGCTTCAATGGCACGGATGTTACGGCCTTCACGGCCAATGATCTGGCCTTTGATCTCGTCGCTTTCCAGGGTAAATACAGTGATGGTATTTTCAATTGTTTGCTCTGCAGCAGTACGTTGAATGGATTGGATAATGATCTTCTTGGCTTCCTTGTTCGCTTTTAATTTAGCGTCTTCAATGATTTCCTGGATATGAGAGAGGGCCTGTGAGCGGGCTTCTTCTTTCAAACTCTCTACCAGTTGGTGCTTCGCTTCTTCTGCTGTTAAGCCGGCTACTTTTTCGAGGCGGCGGATATGTTCTTCCTGGTGTTTTTCCAGTTCGGTACGTTTGATGGTTACCAGTTCCATCTGACGGTTCAGGGTTTCCTTGATAGCGTCGTTTTCGTTTAATTGTTTCTGGATTTGCTCGTTTTTCTGGTTTAATGCCTGTTCCTTCTGTTTGATACGGTTTTCCGATTCTCCCAGTTTCTGGTTACGCTGCAATACGTCTTTTTCGTATTCACTTTTTAGTTGCAGGTATTTTTCCTTGGCTTCCAGCAATCTGTCTTTCTTAAGGTTCTCTGCACTGATCTGTGCATCTGCAATGATTTTTTTAGCCTGTTGTTCAGCTTCGTCTATCTTATGCTGCGTATTTTTGGCAAAAATCACCTTACCTAGCACAATCCCAATGATCAATGCCACTACTGCAGCTATTGTCGTGATAAGTGTAACATCCATATGAATTATTTATACTTGATTTATGTAGTATTCTCATACCCATATCGCTGCTAAAACACGACAGGGGCGAGAACTGACCCGCGAAAATACAAAAAAATAGCAGTTAAAGCGTCTTTGATACGTGATAATTAGCCAATTAGCTAATTCATTGTTAAGCAATGGGTAACGTGATCAACCCAATGCCTGGTTGATAATTTCTTCCAGCTTTTCCAGCTTCTCCTGCAAAAAAGGCGCAGTGCTTGCCTGGGCTTTACCGCCGCTGGTTACAGGATGTGTGGCGTACATAATAAGGGCCATAGCAATATAGTCCTGCAGGTCTTTCCCTGCATATGCAGTTTTAAAATCGACGATCTTCTCATTCACTTCTTTCATAATACGACGTACTTCCGCTTCTTCTTCCGGTTTGATCTTGATCCGGTAAGAGCGGTCGGCTACTATGATATTAACGGGAATGAGTTGCTCCATGATGTATGATTTTAGGTTAGCTGTTCAGTAAAGCAATGCAGCGGTCAATTTCTTTAATGTAATCATTGATCTTGCCGCGGATCTCTTTTTTGAACGCTTCATCTTCTGCTATGGTGGTAGTAGTGCCCTGGGCAGTAGATGCAATTTTCATCAGTTGCAATCTTTCTTCCAGTCCCTGTACCGCCTGTTGTTGCTGTTGCAACTCCTGTTGCTGTATGCTTACTTCTTCTTTCAGCAATGCATTCTCAGCCTGCACCTGCTGGAGTTTTTTTACCAGCAGGTGCAATCTTTCTTCTACACGTTGAATGTACTGCTCCAGAACCATTTCAATATACTTATTTTCTTATCTCCGCCTGTATCTGTGTTTCAAACGTTTTGATAAGTTTGTCCATTACACCATCAATTTCCTTATCTGTAAGTGTTTTCTGAGGATCCAGGAAGGTAAAGCTTACGGCGTAAGACTTCTTATTAGCCCCCAGTTTTTCACTCTCAAATACATCAAACAGGTTTACCTGTTGTAACAGGCCGGATTTCACGCTGCGTGCTGCTGTTTCAACGGCGGCAAACTTCACCTGCCTGTCGAGCACCAGCGCCAGATCTCTCCGTACTGCCTGGAATTTCGGTATTTCCTTGTAAAAGTTATCACTTTTTTGCAAGAGTCCCAGTATTTTATCCCAGTTGAAGGTAGCATACCATACGGGCTGGCGGATGTCGAACTGCTTCAGTTTAGCCGCAGGCACGCCTCCCAGTGTAACCACCACCTGGTTTTTTACCTTGATATCCCACGACGGCTGCAGCCCCGGTTCAGTGCTTTCTGCCCAGGTGAACTGCTTATAGCCCAGTTGTTGCAGGATATTGATCACAAATCCTTTCAGGAAATAAAAATCCACCGGACTGGATTTGTGCATCCAGGTTTCTGCTGTTTT
Organism: Chitinophaga sp.; assembly: GCF_035564935.1. GTDB lineage: Bacteria > Bacteroidota > Bacteroidia > Chitinophagales > Chitinophagaceae > Chitinophaga. The sequence continues at coordinate 18,528 of NZ_DATMTE010000922.1, forward strand.
TTTACCGGTGAGATATAATACCAGGTGATTATTTTCACCATAGCCTTTTTCCAGTACGCGGTAGGTTTTACCAAATTCGAAGAACAGGAGGTCTTCGTTTTTGCGGTTCAGGTTATGGGCTATGCTTTCCAGGCCGGTTTCCAGCATGGAAGGCCGCATGATATCCAGTTCCACGGTAAGACTGTTCATCATTTTCACCGCATGTTCCAGTACTTCCGGCGTATAGTATTTACTGTTGGTGATAGAGTTGGTGAATATTTCGTTGAACCCGTTGCCGGCGAGATAATCGGCAACTTTTTCCTTTACCCTTTCGGCGTCCGGCTGGGCGGAGAGGGCGGGGGAAATGGCGATTTTAGACGGTATTTCAATATTATCAAGGCCGTCGATCCGCATTACTTCTTCCACCAGGTCGGCCGGCAAACTGATATCCGGTTTACTGAAGGGCACGGCTACACGCAGGCCTTCTGCGGTTTCAGACAGGATGTCGAAGCCCAGGCTGCGCAGTATGTTTTTGATCTTGCCGTCGGGATAGTTCCCCCCGCTGAGTTTACGGATATAGCTATACGTAGTTTCCACCTGTGTTTTTACTTTAACAGAGGGGTATATGTCGATGATGTCTGAAGCTGCTTTACCGCCGCTGAGTTCACAGATAAGGCCGGCAGCGCGTTGCAGGGCAAACACCGTATTGGAAATATCCACTCCTTTTTCAAAACGGGTGGCGGCGTCGGTTCTTAAACCATGCCGGAAAGAGGTAGTGCGGATCCCGCCTGCGCTGAAAAAGGCGCTTTCCAGGAAAATGCTATGGGTAGTATCGCTTACACCGGAGTGTAATCCGCCAAAAACGCCTGCTATAGACATGCCTTCGCCGGCGCCATTGCAGATCATCAGGTCGGTGGCATCCAGTTTCCTTTCTTTTTCGTCCAGCGTAACAAAGGGAGTGCCCTGTGGGAGATTTTTCACCACTACAGCGTTACCTTTTACAGCAGCAGCATCAAAAGCGTGCAATGGCTGGCCGGTTTCATGCAAAATGAAATTGGTGATATCTACAATATTGTTGATTGAACGAACGCCAATGGCCGTGAGCCTGGCTTTCAGCCATTCGGGAGACGGCGCCACCTGTACGCCGGTAATGGAAATACCGCTGTACCGGGGGCAGGCATCCGTGTTTTCGATAGTAACGCTGATGGCTAAAGGCGTATCTGCTTTGGGCAGTGCCTTTATTTCCGGCAGCTTTACCAGGTATTTATGCGTTTGTTCTATATTATTAAGGAAGGCGCAAACGTCTTTTGCCACGCCGATATGGCTCATGGCGTCCATGCGGTTAGGAGTAAGCCCTATTTCGAAGATGTGATCCTGTGCGGGTTTAAACACTTCGCTGGCGGGAGTGCCGGGCTGCAGGGAAGCGTCGAGTACCAGGATGCCATCGTGGCTGCTGCCCAGTCCTATTTCATCTTCCGCGCAAATCATCCCCTGGCTTTCTTCTCCACGGATCTTTGCTTTTTTCATGGTAAGCGGTTCGCCGCCCAGCGGGTAAATGGTGGTACCAATGGGGGCTACCACTACTTTTTGCCCGGGAGCTACATTGGGAGCGCCGCAAACAATATGAAGCGGCTCTCCGTTGCCGGTATTAACGGTGGTGAGTTTCAGCTTGTCTGCATTGGGGTGTTTTTCTGCCGTCAGTACTTCGCCGATTACTAATCCAGCCAGACTTCCCTTTACTGCTTCAAATTTCTCCAGGCTTTCCACCTCCAGTCCTATTCTGGTTAAAATGGTAGATAGTTCCTCCGGTGTAGGCTTTACCGGTAAATATTCACATAGCCAGTTGTATGAAATCGTCATTTATCTGCTCGGTTTATATAAGTGGCGTAAAGTTAACAACTAGAATTGATTTTCGGACTTTGCGGCTTATCCACTTTGATTCTTTGGATTTAAAATTACCTTAAAACCGCCATGGTGCTGTATTTTTGCAGGATGTGGAAAATCTTTTATCACAATGTGTGTGAATAATCGGACCTTTGCATGGGAATTTCCTGTGTTTTGGTGGATAACCATATTGCTGTCAGTGGATAACTGACATTTTGCTTGTGGACAACCTGTGTATGAGGCTTAATAAATTTAATGACGGAGGAGAGGGTATTAATCGGAAAAATGCCTTTACCTTAGTTTGCTCGGCTTGAAAAAATTTACAATTTCTTAACGTAGCTATCACCCCTATAGAATGCGGGAAAATGCAGATATCGATTGTAAAAACAACAGGAAAGGCCCATTGACAGTAACCTTTTATTAACTTTTTTTAATACACTAACCATAAATGGATCTCAATCTTAAGAAGGACCGCAATGTGCGCAGAAAGCCGTCCATTGATGTGTCATCCTTGGTGTATGGCAAGATACCACCACAGGCTAAAGAATTGGAAGAAGCTGTTTTGGGAGCCGTAATGCTGGAAAAAGGTGCATTCGACACCGTTATCGAGATATTGAAAGGAGAGTGTTTTTATGTAGAAGCACACCAGATTATTTTTAGTGCCATGACCCGCCTGGCGGGTAAGTCGATGCCGGTGGATATCCTCACCGTTACAGAAGAGCTGAAATCGATGGGCTCACTGGAACAGATCGGCGGACCATTTACTGTTATGAAGCTCACCAACATGGTGGTGTCTTCTGCAAATATTGAAGCGCATGCCCGTATCATCCTCCAGAAATTTATTCAAAGGGAACTGATCCGCATTTCAGGAGAAATCCTGACGGAGTCTTATGAAGACACCGCCGATGTATTTGACCTGCTGGATAGCGCGGAATCAAAATTATTTGAAGTCACGAATAATCACCTCCGTAAAAACTACGATTCCATCGACCGCGTGCTGGTGAACACCATGAAACGGATCGAGGACCTGCGGAATAAAGGAGATGATATTACAGGGGTACCTTCCGGGTTCCCTTCACTGGATAAAGTAACCTATGGCTGGCAGTCAACGGATCTGATCATCATAGCGGCCCGCCCGTCTGTAGGTAAAACCGCTTTTGCGCTGAACCTTGCGCGTAACGCGGCCCTTCACCCCCGCTTCCCGAAAGGGGCAGCGGTATTCTCGCTTGAAATGTCGTCCGGCCAGATCGTACAACGTATCCTCTCGGCGGAGTCGGAAATAAAGCTGGAAAAGATTTCCCGTGGTAAGCTGGAAGAATATGAAATGAAGAAGCTGATGACCCATGGTATTGAACGCCTGGCAAAAGCCCCCATCTTCATTGACGATACCCCGGCCCTCAACATCTTTGAGCTGCGCGCCAAATGCCGCAGGCTGGTACATAACCATGGCGTAGGCGTTATCATCATCGATTACCTACAGCTTATGAGTGGCAGTAGCGATGGTAAAGGTTCCAACCGTGAACAGGAGATCAGTAAAATTTCCCGCGACCTGAAAGGATTGGCAAAAGAGCTACAGGTACCGGTGATCGCCCTTTCGCAGTTGAGCCGTGATGTGGAAAAGCGTAAAGATGGTAACAAAATGCCCCAGTTGAGCGATCTCCGTGAATCGGGCGCCATCGAACAGGATGCGGACATGGTAATGTTCCTGTACCGCCCTGAATATTATGAAATCAACACCAATGAAATGGGCGAATCCAATAAAGGTGAAACCCACGTTCGTATAGCCAAGCACCGTAATGGTCAGCTGGATACCATCAAACTCAGGGCCGTACTGGAATACCAGCGTTTTGAAGATGATGGCAGCCTGGAAAACCCCGGTGGAGGCAGTCCATTCGCAGGTATCAGCCGTCCGCAGCAAGGCGGAGGCGGCAACGACGAAGCGAAACTGTATATCCAGAAGGGATCCAAGATGAACGATATGAACTTCGATGAAGGGTTTGAAGATGCACCATTTTAGCGCATAAAAAAGATATTGCTAAAGGCCGGCATCGAGAAGATCGCCGGCCTTTTTTATTCGCGCTTAATAACAGAACAATCAATGAAACAGCTGTATTTAAAATACAAAGGGCATTACAAAGACAATTTCAGTTTAGCCTATCCCGTAGTTATTTCCCAGTTGGGACACACGTTAGTAGCATTATCAGATAGTATTATCATTGGCCATACCGGGAAGGTACCACTGGCAGCGGTATCTCTGGGGAATGGTTTGTTCTCCGTATTTATGGTGGCCGGAATAGGCATGTCCTATGGCCTTACCCCGCTGATTGCACAGGAAAACGGGCGTGGCAATAAAGGCGCAATCGGGCATTTACTAAGTCACAGCCTTATTATTAATATGGTAGTAGGTGTGCTGTTGTCGGCTGTAATTTATGTGGGCAGCAACCATTTGTCTTTCCTGCACCAGGAGGGCGATGTAGCGGATCAGGCAAGGCCCTTCCTGCGTTTCCTGGGCTTTTCCTTTATCCCGCTGATGTTATTCCTTTCCTTCAAGCAGTTTGCAGAGGGGCTGGGGTTTACCCGCCAGGCTATGAACATCAGTATTATCGGGAACGTACTCAATGTCCTGATAGGGATCACATTGGTGTACGGCTTGTTCGGGTTGCCGCGTATGGGGGTGATAGGTGTGGGGATCGCCACGTTTACAGACCGCCTGGTAATGGGGATTACCATGACCTTTTACGTGCTGCGTGCACCCCGTTTTAAACCTTATTTGCAGTCGTTTGGATTTAAGAACCTGCAGGCAGCTGCCATTAAAAAGATCCTGGGCATCGGTACGCCGGTGGCCATGCAATACCTTTTCGAGGTAAGCGCCTTTAGTGGCGCTGCTGTAATGGTAGGCTGGATGGGCGCTGCGGAGCTGGCCGCTCACCAGATTGCTTTGAGTCTTGCTGCCATGACATACATGATGGCCAGCGGTATTTCCGCGGCTGCCGGTATTAAAAGCGGGAATAACTTCGGGAAGAAGGATTTCCGGGAACTTCGTTTGTCGGCCATTGCCAGTTATCATATGGTGCTGTTGCTGATGGGCGGCGCCGCATTGCTGTTTACATTGGGTAACCACCTGTTGCCCTCCTTTTACATCCAGGATCCGCAGGTAATTGTGATCGCTTCCCGTTTACTGATCATTGCGGCGTTTTTCCAGTTGTTCGACGGTATGCAGGTAGTGGGACTTGGTATCCTGCGTGGCCTGGGCGATGTGCGTATTCCAACCGTAATTACCCTGCTGGCCTATTGGGTGCTGGGTATTCCTTTGGGTTACCTGCTGGGTATTAAACTGGGCTACGGTGTGGAAGGTGTATGGTGGGCGCTGTTGCTGGGCTTACTGGTGGCTTCTCTGTTGCTGTTTGCCCGGTTCCAGATCAAAACAAAGAAACTGTAACGCGGATATACATCTTCCTATATTATCTTCGCAGGTCAGGAGATTTAAAACCACCGTATGTCAGTTTTTTACGCGCCGGAAATACAGCTGGATGCTACAGCATATACTATGAATGAGGATACATCCAAGTATTGTATCCAGGTGCTTCGTCATGAAAAGGGCGATGAAGTGATGCTGGCGGATGGACGCGGCCATAAATTCACCGCGGTGATTACAGACGATAACCGCAAGAAATGCGTGGTGAAGATACAATCATACGAAACGGTGCCTGCGCCTGGAAGGGCATTGCGGATCGCTATCTCTTTTACGAAAAATGCGTCGCGTATAGAATGGTTCCTGGAAAAGGCCACGGAAATTGGTATCCAGACTATTATCCCGCTGGTGAGCCAGCGTACGGAGAAAGAAAAGATAAAGCCGGAGCGGCTGCAGAATATCCTGGTATCGGCTATGCTGCAGTCGCAGCAGTTTTATTTACCGGAGCTGCAGGAACCGCAGGCGTTTGATAAACTGGTGAAGAATAATAAAGACCCGCAACGATTCATTGCACATTGTTTACCGGAGCAGAAAACCCCGTTGCAACAGGTGATGCAGGCGGGGAAAGATACTATTATACTGATCGGACCAGAAGGAGATTTTACCCCGGAAGAGATAAAACTGGCGCTGGAAGAAGGTTTTATGCCCGTGTCGCTGGGCGATACCCGCCTGCGTACAGAAACGGCGGGTATGGTGGCAGTAACGCTGATGAATGCCGGTTACTGACGTAGGCCGGCACAGATCTTTTTCACAATAGCAGGACCTTCATAAATAAAACCGGTGTATACCTGTACCAGTGCGGCACCGGCGTCCAGCTTTTCCTGGGCGTCTTCCGCGGTGAAAATGCCTCCCACTGCAATAATGGGAATACTGCCCTGGCTATGGGTATGAATATAACGGATCACTTCCGTTGCTTTCTTTTTTACCGGCAAACCACTAAGTCCACCTGCGCCGATATCATTCACTTCCGCAGCAGGCGTTTTCAATCCCGCCCTGCTGATAGTGGTGTTAGTAGCTACAATGCCCGCCAGCTTTGTTTCCTTTACAATTTCAATGATATCATCCAGTTGTTCGGTGGTAAGATCCGGCGCTATTTTAAGTAAGATAGGTTTTGGTTTTACTTTCTGGGAATTAAGTACCTGCAGATGATGCAGCAGTTGTTTTAACGGCTCTTTTTCCTGCAGGGCGCGGAGATTAGGTGTGTTGGGAGAACTTACGTTCACCACAAAATAATCTACGCCGTCAAATAAGGCATGAAAGCATTTTTCATAGTCGCTCACCGCTTCTTCATTCGGGGTCAGCTTATTTTTCCCGATGTTGCCGCCTACGATAATATTGGATTTTTTGCGTTGCAGCCTTTTCGCGGCAGCAACAGCCCCTTCGTTGTTAAAGCCCATGCGGTTAATAAGGGCCTTATCTTCCGGCAGGCGGAACAACCGTGGTTGTTCATTACCCGGCTGGGCCAGCGGCGTTACTGTACCTATCTCCACAAAACCAAAACCCAGGCAGGTGAGTTCATCAATATACTTCGCATCCTTGTCGAAACCGGCTGCCAGTCCTACCGGGTTAGAAAATTTAAGCCCGAATACTTCGCGTTCCATGCCTTGGGTTTTAACGCCGCAAAAGGCATTCAGGATATTTTTTCCCAGCGGTAACGAATAAAGTGTTTTAATACCACGCATTACAGTGTGGTGGATACTTTCCGGCGGATAGCGGAAGAGGAATTTTTTGATCAGGTTGTACATTGCGGGGACAAAGATAAGCATTACCCGGTTGGGAGCAAGAATGGGGGTGAATTTTGTGCATTGCGGGCCAAGACAAAATTCGTGTAAGTGAAAATCCTTCCTATATTTGCCCTTCATCATGCTTGAGCTCCAGACATTTGAAGCATTATTCAAGGAAAACCATGCTCATTGCCTGGCCTTTGCCACCCACTACACGGGGGATTCCCATGTAGCGGAGGAGATAGTACAACAGGTATTCCTGCGGCTGTGGGAAAAAAGGGATACTATCACCATTACAGGCCCGGTAAAAGCATATTTGTTTTCTGCTATCCGTAATACCGCCATCAGTCAGTGGCGCAAGGATGTTGTGCGTTCTGAAAAGGAGAACGGGTATGGGAAGGGCAGGGATACCACTGTTAGCGTGGGGGAAGAGGTGAAAGAGCTGGAGCGGCTGTACAGGCAGGCACTGGAAAGGTTGCCGGAGCGTTGCCGGGAGGTATTTATCCTCAGCCGGCAGCAGCATATGAAATATGCAGAAATAGCGGAGGCAATGAACATCTCCGTAAAAACAGTGGAAAACCAGATGGGCAAAGCATTAAAGATCCTCCACGAGGAATTGAAGGAGTACCTGCCATTGCTGACGGGTTTCCTGTTCTGAAAATATTTCCGGGCGCATAGGGGCATCGGTATTTCCCGTGCGTCTTATTAATATATTACCGCCCGAAGGGCGACGACTGTAAAACTTACAACAACAGATGACACCATCTTTTCCTAACGAGGCACTGCCCGACGAGGCGCTGTACACCTTGCTCTGCAAGTATCTGCTTGATGAAGCGGACGCGGAGGAGCGTGCGTGGGTGGAAGAATGGAAGGAAAGGGATCCTGGTAATATGGCCCTGCTGGTATCGCTGGGAAAAGTGCTGGATACAGCTGCTGCCAATGAAAAAACGGTGGCCGCAGATACCGGCTACGCCTGGTCGCAGCTCAGGGATAAAATAGATGACAAGCCGGTGTTGATTGCCGTTAAGTCCAAACCCCGCTTTACCTGGCTGAAAGTGGCCGCTGTGTTGCTGGTGGCTTTGGGCGCGGGATTATGGTTCCTTACCCGCAGCCAGCCCGACCAGGTATATGCCGGGCCGGTAAGCGCAGCTTTAAGCGATGGAAGCCAGGTACAGCTGTCGGACGGTGCGAAGCTGGCGCTTGCAAGGGGTTTCGGCAGCAGTAACCGGAAGGTGACACTCACGGGCGCCGCCAGTTTTGATGTACACGGCAGTGCGGAAAACCCGTTTGTGATCATACTTGGGTATAACGAAGTGAAAGTGCTGGGCACCCGGTTTATGATTAACTATGAACCCAATGCTGCCACACTGAAAGTACATGTTAGCAGCGGTAAGGTAATGGTGATCAATCATGATAAAAAAGACAGCGTATTGCTTACCGATGGTATGTTGCTGCAGAGCGACAATAACCGGCCCGCTTTCCGTATCGCATCTCATGTAACAGATATGGGCAAAAGGTCATTGTCTTTCCAGGATACGCCATTGGAAGAAGTATTGCATACCATTACCGAAGTATATGATATCAAAGTGGAAGTAATGGACACCGATCTGCTGAAACTCCCGGTGCGGGCCAACTTTACAGATGAGTCAACGGAAGAGGTGATGAAATCGCTGGCACTTATGCTGAATGCTTCATATGAAAAAGTAAACGACCGTCAATACAAATTAAAATAGGTTTTAGTTGTCAGCTAAAGCTGTAGTCACACTTTCAATTTAGCTATATTATGTCGTTAGCCTTAAAACTGCTGACGGGAATATTGATATTAAGTTTTCCCCTCTCCGCTTTTGGGTGGGACTGGCAAACAAGAGTAACGGTAGTAGTAAAAGATCAGCCCATTGAGGCAGTATGTGGATTACTGGAAAAGGAATATGGTATTCATTTTTCATACAGCAGGGAACTTGTTAACCTGTCCCGGAAAGTTACCTTAACCATCCATCAGCAACGTCTTAAAAAAGTACTGGATGAACTGTTTGCCCCCGATGATATCCGGTTTGCCCGTGTAGGCGAACAGATCGTGTTATCGCCTGCGCAACGCAGCAGCCGTACTATCAGCGGCTTTATCAAAGATGCGGTAAGCGGCGAGAACCTGATCGGCGCTACGGTGTATTCGCCTGTGCTCAAACAGGGCACTACCGCCAACCAGTATGGATTTTATAGTTTAACCACAGTAAAAGATACCAACAGCCTGGTGATTTCCTATATAGGCTACCAGCCTTTCGTGCAAAAGGTGGCGGCAAAAGGCAACCAGATGATCAATATTCACCTGCAGCCGCTGGGTAGTTTAAAGGAAGTAGTGATCAATGCAAAGGAAAATTTAAAGCTGCAGGAGCAAACCCAGATGAGTAAGCTAAACCTGAACACCTCTGAACTGCAGGCCATGCCCCGCTTACTGGGAGAGGTGGATGTAATGCGCACGCTGCAATCGCTGCCCGGTGTGAGCGGTGGGGCCGACGGCGCCGGCGGCCTGTATGTACGGGGCGGTGGCCCTGATCAGAACCTGGTGCTGATAGACGGTTCCCCGGTATTTAATTTCTCTCATTTCTTTGGCGTATACTCCCTGCTGAATGCCAATGTTGTAAAAACAACCGACCTGTATAAAGGCGCTTTCCCCGCGCGCTTCGGTGGCAGGATCTCTTCCGTGGTGGATATTGCCATGAAAGAAGGCGATATGAAAACATACCATGGAGATGCATCCATCGGGTTGATTGCAGCCAAGTTCAACATAGAAGGACCTATTGTAAAAGATAAAACCTCTTTCATGTTATCTGCCCGCCGCTCCTATCCCGATCTTTTATTGAATGCAGCCATGAAGTCTGATAATACGCTGGGCTCCGGCGGCGATTTCCAGGCGTTTTTCTATGACATTAATGCAAAGGTGAATCATATCTTTTCTTCCAAAGACCGTCTGTTCTTTAGTTTTTACCAGGGAGAAGATAACCTGTTACTGAAACAAACTGTTGACGACACCTCATATGCCAGCAACCCCTCGAAGTATGTTGGCGAGAAAATGAAATTTCATGTGGGCTGGGGCAACACCATTGCGGCTATACGATGGAACCACATCTATGGACCAAAACTGTTTTCCAACATCACACTGAATTATTCGCAGTACAAATTTTCCACGGAATTTGAACATAAATACACGCTGGCAGCTTCCGGCGAAAAGTCTGATGTATACGGAAAATACGGTTCCCGTATGGCCAACAGCGGCGGGCGCATAGATTTTGATTACCGCCCCGATCCCCGGCACTCTATTCGTTTTGGGGCCATCTCTACCATGCATAATTTCAAGCCTGGAAGCGCTGTATTTGAAGATAAAGACAGCCAGGTAACTCCCCTGGATACGCTGGATGAATCGCTGAAAGTAACCGGCCTGGAGTTGTCGTTGTACGCAGAAGATAACTGGCAGATAAAGCCCGACCTTTACGCAAGCATCGGTTTACACGCATCGGGTTTCCTGGTGGAAGGACGTTCTTATTTTTCGCTGCAGCCCAGGCTGGGACTGCGTTACCTGCTTCCCCGCAACTGGGCGGTAAAGGCAGCATATACCCATATGAACCAGTATATTCATTTGCTTTCCAGCAATGGTACTTCATTGCCTACTGATATATGGGTGCCTTCTACCCAGAATGTAGCGCCTATGTTCTCGAAACAGGTGGCTGCCGGTGTGGCAAAAACAACGGCTAACCTGAAGTATGAGTTCTCATTGGAGGGATATTTCAAATCCATGCATAACATGATTGAAAGCAGGGAAAACAACAGCATCCTTGTACCTGTTGAAACACGCTGGGATGAAAATGTAACAGTGGGTAAAGGCTGGAGTTATGGCGCGGAGCTGATGCTGCAGAAAAAGAAAGGAAGTACCACGGGATGGGTGGGCTATACGCTGGCCTGGTCTACCCGCCGGTTTCCGGGTATCAATAACGGGGAAATTTACCCCTACAGGTACGATGCCCGCCATGATATTGAACTGGTACTGGTGCAGCAGCTGGGGCCGCATTGGGAGTTTTCCGCTTCCTGGCATTTTAACAGCGGTATGCCGTTTACCTTACCGGTATCCGCTTATGCAGGTATAGAAGGCGCTTCACCCTGGGAGCCCGGTACCGGTAGTACCAGCATAGACAGGTACGATAACTGGAACAATTACCGGGGAGCAGCCGTGCACCGGCTCGATGTGGGCGTTACATGGAGCAAACAGAAAAAACGGTGGACCAGGAGCTGGAACCTGAGCGTGTTTAACGTGTACAACAGGAAGAATCCATATTACTATTATATCAGTGCAGATCCTGTGCAACAGCAACGTTATTTGTCTAAAGTAACTATCCTGCCAATATTGCCCAGTATTACTTATGCGATTAAGTTTTAAAGAGATGTATATGAAGTATTTTTTCGTAGGTGCGATCGGGTTATCCCTGCTGCTGGGCGCATGTGAAAAAAAGGAAGCGATCAGTTTGCCTTATGAAGGCGATAAAATTGTAGTGAACACGTTGATACAACCGGATAGCGTAGTATATATCCGGGTAACGCGCAGCGTGCCTTCCAGCGTGTATGACGACGCGGGGTATAAAGATATTCCCGGCGCAGCTGTAACCCTTACAGCAGGCGATGGATCGGTATGGCCCCTGCAAACACAGGTGATAAAAGGACTTTCCTATTATGTATCCGACCGCAAAGCAACACTGGGGCAGCAATACAAAGTTGCGGTAACGGCGCCCGGCCTGCAGGCAGTAACGGGCACGGATACCCTGCCGCCGGCGCCGTTGGCCTACAATGCCGGTGCACAGCGCAACAGCAGCCGGGTGCAGTTTACATTAAAAGACCATTCCGCTTCAACAGATTATTACCGGGTAAGGATCTATATGACGGATGCCGCTACCGGGCAGGGGGCTTTCCTGCTGTTCAGGCTGGATCCTGCCTTCAATAACAACCTGGCAGATTTTTTCTCAAAAGGCAACTACAACAGTCTGATCATGAGTGATGAACGCTTTAACGGAAAACAGGTAACCTTTGTATTGCAAACATCAGCGCCTATCATGAACGCCGGTGAAATAACCGTGGAAGTGAGCGCACTTACCTATGGCACTTACCAGTATTTCAATACTCTCCTGGCACAACGGGAGTCCGGTAATGTGATCACCGGTTCGCCGGTAAGAGTATTCAGTAATATAACAAATGGCTATGGCATTGTTGGGGGCATCAATACCAG
>NZ_DATMTE010000923.1:0-7420 GCF_035564935.1 Chitinophaga sp.
TTTTCAGACAGGTATATATGCACAGCATATCAAAAAGACGGTTTTTGTAATAGCAGATGGAATCCCTGCTGATGTGATGGAGCGTTTAAATCTCCCCCATTTTAAAAAGATCATAGACAAGGGTAGTTATACCCGCATGCACGTTGGGGGCGATAAGGATACCTATAATGAAACGCCGACCATCTCGGCGGTTGGGTACAATAGCCTGCTCACAGGTACCTGGGTAAATAAACATAATGTGCCGGATAACGATATTAAAGCGCCTAACTATAACTATCAGAATGTATTCCGCTTATTCAAAGCACAGTATCCCAATAAAAAAACAGCCATTTTTTCAAGTTGGCAGGATAACCGCACAAAATTGCTGGGACACGAACTGCCCGCAGCCGGTAACCTGAAAGTTGACTGGTATTACGACGGCTACGAGCTGGACACCGCTAACTACAGGCACGACCGTGAGCGCCAGTACATGCATAAGATCGATGAGAAAGTAATAACGGAAGCTGCGGCAACAATCAGTAAGAATGCGCCCGACCTGTCGTGGGTTTATCTTGAATACACTGATGATATGGGACATATGCATGGTGATAGCCCCGAACTTGAAAGAGCGGTTAAAATGCTGGACGATCAGATAGGCCGGCTGAATGCGGCCATTGAATACCGGGAAAGTAAATTTAAGGAAGACTGGTTGCTGGTTATCACCACTGATCATGGAAGGGACGAAAAAACCGGAAAGGGACACGGCGGGCAGTCACCAAGACAGCGCACCACATGGATGGTAACCAATTACAAACCGTTGAATACCTATTCAAAACGCTACAACCCGGCCATTGTTGACATCATGCCGATGATCAGCCGGTTCATGGATATAAAGATCCCTCTGGACGTTCAGCGGGAGCTGGACGGAACGCCTTTGATCGGTAACGTATCCATTGCACAGGCTGCCGTTAACTACGTGCAGGGCCACCTTGATATCACCTGGAAAGCACTGGAGTCAACTGGTAAAGTAAAAGTATGGCTGGCTACTACCAATGATTTTAAAACTGGAACAGCAGATAAATATCAACTGGTGGGAGAAGTTCCGGTAGCAGATCAGCATGCATGGATCGATATTAAAGCATATCCTTCCGCTTTTTACAAAGTTGTATTGGAGGCGCCAGACAATATGCTTAATCAATGGCTGATGCCGGAGGATAAACCAAGGCATTAAAACGTTATTATACAGCGCGAGCTGCTTTACCAGGGGCTGATCAACATTGATCAGCCCCTGGTTTATTTATGATGGAGGTTGGTTATCGTTCAGGCAGTTTTCACAGCCGTTATTGGGAGCCCCGTTTTTTATTTGGAATAGCTACCGGCTTTTTCAACGTCCGCATTACAGGTAAACCATCGGGCAGCAGCCTTTTGGAGTTCGCCATAATTTATGTCGTTGTCCGAAGCCCAGGCAATAATGCCATCCGGACGTATTAATGCAGCACTTACTCCTAACTGGTTTTTTGCGGTGTTTGAAACATACCTGATTTGGTTGCCATATTCACCGGCTAAGGCTTTAAGTGAATCGTTCCCGTTAAAGTCAAGCAGTATCCCTTTGCCATCGTGCATTAAATCGCCGATGGTGGCGCCGTCGCGGAACTCAAAATTGGGAACGCTATGGCCTTCCAGGGGATGGGTGCCACCGGTGTTGTAGTGGGTAAAAATGCCCCATACCCTTGCTGCAAAATAAGTGGCGCCATCGCGTGTATTCATAAGGTCGCGGAAAATGGCATACAATGCCTGTGCAGATGGATCCGGTTTCATGATGGAAACCTGGGCGCGGGACCAATCCAGCACCTGTGCGCCAATTGGATGCCGTTCGGTAAAGTAGCTGTCCAGCAGTTCTTCAGGAGCTTTTCCCCGGATGGTTGCAGCGAGTTTCCATCCCAGGTTCATGGCATCGCCCAGTCCAAGATTAAGCCCCTGGCCACCCAACGGCGAATGAATGTGTGCGGCGTCGCCAGCCAGCAGTACACGTCCGTTGCGATAGCTGGTAGCTTGCCTTGCACGGTCGGTCCAGGTGGTTGCAACATGCAGGGCGCTGAGAGTAACATCGGTGCCCGATATCCGGCGTAATACCTCCTGCACATGTTCGAGTGTGATGGGTTTGTCTGAACTGTGAAACGCCCCGCCATCGAAGTCCTGTATCGCCAGGTAACCTGGCTGGGATTGGAGGTACATACCTTTAGGCGTAACATTCCTGCCCGGCTTAAGTTTCTCAGGATCTGCAATGTCAACCTGGACAGAATAACCGGTAAATTCCGGCTCTGTACCGGCAAATTCAAACCCGCCCGTTTTGCGGATAATACTGCGGGCGCCGTCGCAACCCACCAGCCATTTACCTTTAAAAGACCGGTCGCCCGACTGAACAATCACCTCTCCGGCGGTTTGATGAAAGCCGGTAACGGCAAGCCCACGCTTAATTTCAACGCCCAGGGTTGCTGCGCGGCGGGCCAGTATGGATTCAAGTTCTCCCATTTCAGAAATCAAACTCGCGTCTGTAGAACTGGGCAGGCGATATGTCCATTGCGCGGTATCAATATTACCCTCAAGGAATGGAATGCCGGCGAAGTGCCCGGCCTGGCGGCGTGGTCCCTGCACAGCGTTCTGGTGAGGACTTTTAAGACGCTTATGTACCTCAAGCTCGTTTAGTAATCCACGACGGTAAAGCGCTTCAATAGTTGGAGCGGAGAGGCCCCGTATCCCGAAGGGAAATTGTTTTAATGGCGATTGGGGATCTTCCGTTTTTTCCAGCACCAGTACAGCACATTTGGCCAGGGCCAGTTCGCAGGCAAGGAACAAACCTACCGGACCTGCGCCGGAAATAATTACATCGTAAATAGTATGATTTTGTGCGGAGTGCCTTCTTCCAGGTGTTACATTCATATTTGATGATTGAAACACAAAATTCCGGAATCCCTCCGCATCAGGCTTGTATAAACGCGACAAAATCGTTGGTTACAGCCTGTTTCCCTTTTTTTGCTTTTCGCGCGAATGCTGCCGGCGTAGTACCACTGTAGCGTTTGAACTCCCTGCTTAAGTGAGCTTGATCCGTATAGCCCAACTCATGAGCTAAGCCAGCCAGGTTGGAATCCGGTGAATGCCATAATTTATTTCGTACCTGCTCAAAGCGCATCAAGCCGGACACGTCTTTAACGGTGTAGCCGGAAGATTGCTTGAACTTTCTTTCCAGTGTACGAACCGTTGCATGAGCTGCTGCGGCTACCTGGCTTACCGGGATGGTACCATTTGCTTTTCTCATGGCCACTCCCGCCTTGAATAGCATACTGTCGGCAGCAATCTGCGACCGTGCATCCAGGAAATACTGTTTTACCAGTGCAAGCGCTTCGTTTATTTTACCAACTCCTATACACTTCGCCAGCGGCAACTGAAGCCGGGCAATAGGATGCTCAAATATGTGTACCGCGTTTTTGCCGGACGGTAGCCCGAGTAAATCAAACACCGTCCAGGGAAAACACCTGACAGCAATAATTTCCAGGCGTTTTTCCGTGTGGAAAACAACCGGTTGATCGAGTAGCCCCATCATAAATGGAGATGGCAATGGTTGCAAATCTCCGTTAACAGAAATGCTGCTGAGACTTCCGAAGAAAAAAATAATCTCAGCGTGGCCATCAGGTATCACTTCAAAAGCTGGTTGCGATGATCCAACTTCTCTCCGGTTATACCAAAAGCACTTTATGGTATCCTGTAACTCTTCAGGAGGATCAAATTCCTGGTGCAGCATTTCAAAAGGCAACATATGGAAGTATATTGGATATGGGTATGAAAGAAACAAAGATTTTTTGCCCTGATAAAATTACAAAAAATAAAGGGGGATGCGGCAGGGTTATCAAACTGTTATGCTTGTAAGCCGCTTTAAATCTGTTAGAACAAGTTCGAAACTATGCTTTCATTGGTTGCATTTTTTCCACCTGGCTTTAAATCTGTTAGGACAAGTTCGAAACTATGTTTCCGTTGGTCGCACCTTCTCCACCTGGCTTTAAATCTGTTAGAACAAGTTCAAAACTATGCTTTCATTGGTTGCATCTTTTCCACCTGGCTTTAAACCTGTTAAGCGTAAGTTCGAAGCCGGCAGCCGGTTAAATACAAAACCCTCTATTATATAACGCAGCCAAAAAGTGCCCGTTCTTTTTGACGCATTACACAACAGAAGGTTTTATAACCCGTAGTTTTTCAGTGACTAACACCTAAATCATCTTTAGCAAAGATGGTTTTCTTTATATTTTCGCTCCGGTTCTTTCTTTAGCTTCCTGTGTCAGGGGAGTAAAGAAGTTGACCAGGTTACCATCTGTATCCCTGAATAGTAGTGAACGATTGCCCCAGGGCATAGTTGTGGGTTGTTGCACCACTTCCTCACCAAGTATACCGCTGAGCTGCTGATATTTGCTGTCAACGTCATCAACCTGAAATTCAATGATAACAGACCTGTTGCTGGCGGCACCGGCAATTTCGTCGCCCCCGAACAAGGACAGGGTGCGTGTACTGCCTATTGCGAGCGTACCAAGAGGTGTTCGTAGTTCCGCAAAATCATCAGTATACCATTTGAATGGTGTTCCGGTAACCTTCTCGTAAAAAGAAACCAGCTGTTTGATATTAGCTGTAATAATCCGGATGGAAGAAAAAATCATATTTGATCACATTTGGTTTAGAATAACACAAAGCTATTCTGCCCAAGTGACAACCCTATGTCAGCAGTAAAACCGGAATTTTTATACTTTATGAATTTACCCTGATGCCTGTTATGCCTTCCGGTCAGAGGCGTCCTGCTCCGGTTGGTAGAATTTTCCTGATCAGGACAATTACTCCCCATGTACCTGCAATAAACGCAACAATGGAGAAGAATAACACCGGCTGTTCCCTCAGGGTATTCAAACGGTAAAGGAACAAAAAGTGCAGCAGAACAAGCAGGCCCAGGATAAATTTACCCAGCCATGTTTCAACTTTAAAACCCTTGGCCGCCTTGTTCTTTTGTTGCTGAACAACAGCCCGTACCAGTTGGCCGGAGAAAAAATCCGTCGGCTTTTCCATCCCTTCTTCTTTCAGGATCTCCCTGAGTTTATCTTCCAGTGCTTTATTATGTTTCATAGTAAATTCCTTGTTTCCTGGTGTAACAATAGTGCTAATTCCGTTTCCAGTTGCTTACGCCCCCTCAGCAGGCGCATTTTGATGGCAGATTTACCGGCGCCGAGTATTTCACATATTTCGGTAATATTCTTTTCTTCAATATAGTGAAGAGTAAGCACCAGCCGGTCTTCTACCGATAACCTGCCCAGTGCCAGGGCCACATATTTTTTTCTTTCTGTATCTTTCAGTAAATCCCATCCCTGATTTTCCGTGGTTGCATCCTCTGCCGCCACCGGCGATTGATCTATACTAATGACAGGCACTCTCCTGCTTTTACGCTTCGTTAAAGCAGTGTTGT
The DNA here is from genome assembly GCF_035564935.1 of Chitinophaga sp. Lineage (GTDB taxonomy): Bacteria > Bacteroidota > Bacteroidia > Chitinophagales > Chitinophagaceae > Chitinophaga. Next base: position 5,477 of record NZ_DATMTE010000923.1, read on the forward strand.
AAACGATACGGTATAACCAGGTAGAGAATTTTGATGCCTGCCTGAATTTATCCAGCGAGGCAAATGCTTTCAGGAAAGCGTCCTGTACCACTTCTTCGGCATCCTCGTTATTTGCAACAACGGACATGGCAATTGTATAGGAAAAGTCCTTATAAGTATTAACCAGTTGGGCAATACTATTCAGATCGCCATGTATGGCTTTATTCCATAAATCTTTTTCCTGTTTATTTTCTCTTTGGGCTGCCATGTAATGATTTAGACTACATGCGGATGAAAGTGGTCACATTCCGGTGACCACTTTCACCTTTTGGGAGTCTTATTATAGGAACTCAAAAATATCTAAAAATATAGTCATGGAAATAACGTCCGCCTCCTTGTTCATTGCTATATCCCTTGTTGTTTTTGGAATAAGTTATTACTATTTCACAACCAGGTATAAAGAACGAATGACCATTATTGAAAGAGGGCTGCCTCCCGATTATTTTAAAGAAAGCACAAATTACCTGTTATTCATTTTACTGCTGGGTATCGTGAGTATTGGTATCGCACTGGGAGTAGTAACAGGCAGCTTTTTAAGATCACTTGAAATCGGGGGAATAAAAGATTTTGTACTGCCCGCTGCGGTACTCTTCTTTTTAGGACTTAGTTTACTGATCTCCTATTTTGTGCTCAGGCGGATGGTGAGGAAAAAGTAGACCTCCATAAAGCCGCCACGGCAAACCTGCAGCCCAGGAATGCTCTTGCATCGGAAATAGAAGGAAATAGAAATAGGTCCATGCGCTGTGCTGGTGATAGTATCCACCCTTTCCAGGCCGGCAAAACTCCTGCCTGCCTGGAGAAAGGACGCGGCGCCACCACTATTCCCGCCGCTATAAGTTTTCTCTTCCCCCTTAATGCAGCCACAAGTTAAAACTAACGGGTACAACCCGTTATGGAGGCTTTGTGCCTGTTGTTACCGGATAAATTTAAACGCTATGAAAAAAATATTTATAATCACCTTGCTTTCCATACTAACCAGCCATTGCTTCGGACAAAGCCCGGAAAAAGAATTAGATGCGGTATTAACCCGCGCATTTCCTTCCCAGGGGCCGGGAGCGGCCGTGCTGGTGGCGAAGGCAAATAAGATCATTTACAAAAAGGCATTTGGTAAGGCCAACCTTGAATTAAATGTGGCTTTAAAACCCGGTCATATATTCCGGATAGGTTCTATCACCAAGCAATTTACAGCCTGCGCTATCCTCAAACTGGCGGAAGAAGGAAAATTATCCCTCCAAAGTGAAGTGACTGAATTTATCAGGGATTATCCCGCACGGGGCATTACTATTGAGCATTTACTTACGCATACCTCGGGAATAAATACAGGCGCAGGGGCATGGACGCCGGAAACAAGGAAAAAGGACTTTACACCACAGGCGTTGATAGATTCTTTCAAGCTCCGGCCGGTGGACTTTTTACCCGGCGCCAGTTTCCGTTACAATAATAACGGGTATGTACTATTGGGCTATATTATTGAATTGGTTTCCGGTATGTCCTATGAAAAATATATCACTGAACACTTTTTTAAGCCTTTGGGAATGAAAAATTCCGGCTACGACAATACCGCTTTAGTGATTCCCGGCCGTGCCAGCGGATATCAGCGGGACAATGAACTATACAGGAATGCCAATTACCTGAGTATGACGCAACCCTATTCAGCCGGGTCCCTTCTTTCAACTGTTGAAGATCTATATACCTGGAACAGGGCATTAACAGCAGGGAAAGTTATTCACGAAGAAAGTCTCCGTAAAGCCCAAACCCCGTACAGGCTGAATAACGGCGATCTTACCGGTTACGGATACGGCTGGTGGCTGGGAAACATACAGGGAAGCCCGTGCATAAAACACGACGGACTGATTAACGGCTTCTCCACCTTTGCTCTATATCTCCCACAGGAAAAGATTTTTG
>NZ_DATMTE010000924.1:0-3586 GCF_035564935.1 Chitinophaga sp.
AGTCTTACGCAGGAACAGCTGTTTAAAGTATTGTCACAGGCAAAGATCAACTTTAAAGTAGAGGAGGGAAGACGGATCATTATTTATCCATAAGTTAAACCAATAACCAACCATAGCTGATACCACTAATGTCAGCAAATAACCAGTGTTGCGGGAATGTAAGCCCGCACAGATAGCTATCCAGTAATATCATGTTATGAATTGATGAGGTCCAACGGACGCGGAGGATCTATGTTCATCCATAAAAAAAACCTGGTGTCAAGATTGGCGTCCGCACCAGGTTTTTGATCAATGGTTAACCCTGATTCAGAGGAGCTTTTCACTGCCTGCAAAGGCGGATGAAAAACATTTGTCAACCAAAAACCAATCTAAGGTATGAAAATTAATGTTGTTCGCAAGAGGCAGGGGCATTCCCTGCCGCTGGTTCGTTCACTTGATAGCAGCAGGTTCCCTCAGCCAGGAACCAATTATGTAACCAAAATCTGGCGAGTAATGAGAATGACCGCAGTTTTATTAACGGTACTGGCTTTACATGTTTGTGCCAGTGGAGTTTCACAAACGGTCACTGTTTCCTGCAGGGAAATGCCACTCCAGCAGTTATTCAGTGTAATTAAACAACAAACGGGGTATGTGTTCTTTTACCGGAGTAAAGATTTGTCGGATGTAAGCCCGGTATCGGCAGAGATCCGCGATGTGCCTTTAAAGGTGGCGCTCACAAAGCTGCTGCAGGACAAGCCACTCAGCTTCGACATTGAAGGCAATACCATCGTTATTTCCAGGAAAGCCATTCCCCAGCCGAAACTTAGTGCTGACGGGGAATTGCTTCCACCGGAAGATGTACGGGGTAAAATAACGGATACTAAAGGCAATCCTATCCCGGGCGCAACTATCCGGGTAAAAGGCAGTAACCTGGCAACCATCACCGACCAGGGCGGGTTCTTTGTACTCCGCAATGCCAGCTCCCGCGCGGTGCTGGTAATTTCCTGTGTAGGATTTGAATCCAAAACATTCAATGCAGGCGGCAAATCCGCCATTGAAGTGGAACTCAGCGCCAAAGTGGATGACCTGAACCAATATGTGGTAGTGGGTTACGGCAGCACTAAAAGAAAAGATCTCACCGGCTCGGTGGCCTCGGTAAATGTAGATGAAGTAAAAAACGTTTCTTTCGTGAGTATCGACCAGGCCCTCGCTGGTAAAGCCGCGGGGGTACAGGTAACACAAGCCGATGGTTCCCCCGGCGGCGTTGCCAAAATCCGCATCCGCGGCGGTACCTCCCTGCTCGGTGGTAACGATCCCCTCTACATCATCGACGGCGTACAGGTAACCATCCAGAACAGGTACATCCAGAACCAGGCGGAAGTGGTAAACCCTATTGAAAGAGCAGGAAGCGACGACCCTAATAACGGGGTAGGCGGTTCCTTCACCCGGGGCCTTAACAGCCTCGCGGGGCTCAACATCAATGATATCGAAAGCATCGATATCCTGAAAGATGCGTCTGCCACTGCCATCTATGGCTCCAAAGCAGCCAACGGGGTGATCATTATCACTACCAAAAAAGGTAAACTGAACCAGAAACCGGTACTGGAAGCCAACTACTATGCCGGCGTAAGTGCACCCATCAAAGAAAAGCTGCTAAATGCAAAAGATTACCTTTCCCTGCTCACGGAAGCAGCCGTAAACCTCAATGCCGCCCGCGCGGAGGCCGGCCAGGCATCCAGCACAAAGGCAGATAATGTTATTAATAATCCTTCCAGTCTTGGTACGGCTAACACCGACTGGCTCGGGCTTGTGCTGCGTAACGGCGTTTCACAAAATGCTGATATCTCCGTTCGTGGCGGTGGTTCCGGCTCCCGTTATTACACTTCCCTGGGCTATAACAAGCAGCAGGGCGTTGTATTGGGAACAGATTTCTCCCGTATTTCCGGCAAGATCAGCCTGGATAACGAAATCACCAGCCGTTTCCGCATTATCACTAACCTCGACTACGGGTTCACAAAAAATAATATCACTAACGGGATCTATCCTGCGGCATTCTTTGCCCCGCCAACATTGCCGGAACGCAATCCCGACGGCACTTATTACCGCTTCCTCGGCTCACAGATAGGCGGGTACGATTACCAGGGTAACCAAAACCCCATGATCCTCCTGGATGGTATCAACGAAGCAAAATCATCGTCTCTCCTCGGATCACTCTCCGGCGACTATGATGTGCTGAAAGACCTGAAATTCAGATCTACACTCTCTGTTAATTATAACAACTACCACCAGCTTAATTATGTGCCCAGTACCGCTGTGATCTCTTCCCCCAACGGTGTGGATGATTCCAACGGTGGCACAGGCACGCAGGCGCAAACAGAAGATGTGAACCTCTTCTTCGAAAATACCCTTACCTGGGATAAACAGTTTAATAAAAACAACCGCTTAAACCTGTTGGGTGGTACCTCCTGGCAGAAATACCGCTTCAATTCCTTTTCCGCCAGCGGACAGGGTTTCCCGGACGATAAATACCTGAACAATCTTTCTTCTGCGGCGGTCACCTTACCATCTACCGGTACCTCCGGGCAGAACTCATTGCTCAGTTTCTATATGCGCGCTAACTACGCATTGAAAGAAAAATACCTGTTCACCTTCACCGGCCGTTCAGACGCCTCCTCCAAATTTCCAAAAGATAACCGCGTAGGTTACTTCCCTTCCGGTGGAGTGGCATGGCGTATCTCTGAAGAACCCTTCATGAAAAAAGCCACCTGGATCAATGAGCTGAAACTGAGGGCCAGTGGCGGTTATACCGGTACGCAAAATTTTGGCTATAACCTCTATTATACTTTGTATACACCCGGTTCCTATGGCGGCACAAATGCTTTGGTACCTACACAACTGGGTAATGAAAAAATTAAATGGGAATCAACCCTGCAGAAAGACCTGGGCCTCGACTTTGAAATGTTTGGCTCCCGTCTCCGCGGTGTGCTCGGCTACTATGAAAAAAATACCACGGGCCTGTTAATGGCTACACAACTGGCGCCCAGCAGCTCTTACAGCAGCGTGATCTCCAATTTTGCTACGATCGATAACAAAGGACTGGAACTGGACCTGCGCATGGATTTCATTAAACGTAAACAATTCCAGTGGACCGGCGCCATCAACGTTTCGCGCAACAGGAGCAAGGTAACCGATATCAACGGCGACTTTACCAATGCAAGCAGTGTTGACTCCTATATTCAGGGTAATACCATCGTAAGGAAAGGAGAACCCCTCGGGCTCTTCTATGGCTACAAAATGAAAGGTATCATCCAGGATCAGAAACAGCTGGAAGACTATAAAAAGGTATTCACCTACGCGCGGTATTTTGCACCTTACCTCGGCATTGGCGACCCGATGTATGAAATAGGCGATGATGGCTTCTTTAAAAGTGACGTGATCGGAAAATCACAACCCGATTTCTTTGGCGGCTTCACCAACACTTTTACCTTTAAAAATTTCAGCCTCATTACCCTGCTTACATTCTCTTACGGCGGAGACCTGCTTTATCTTACAGATATCCAGAATAAAGCTTTCGATAGTTATGCCAACAGGGGTGTAAGCATTAAAG
>NZ_DATMTE010000925.1:0-3717 GCF_035564935.1 Chitinophaga sp.
GTAAAAGTTAAGCCTGTTTAGTCATCGGGAATTATGTATATTTTGCTACCGTACCTGTTTTAGCCATTAAGATGAACTGGAAGATCACAACCCTGTCAACCACTCAATTTAACCACAAAGAAATAAGTAACTCCATGATGAGAACACCACTATTACTGGCCATTGCCTTGTTATTATGCAGTCTTACCCCATTACAGGCACAAACCGGCTATAAAATGAAACCTGTTGCCATCCAATCCAGGTGGGCGAAACAAGTGAGTCCGCAAAATGCATTGACCGCTTATCCGCGGCCCCAGCTGGAGCGGAAGAACTGGCAAAACCTCAACGGTCTCTGGGAATATGCCATCACTGCAGCGGGTGAACCGGCGCCCTACAATTTCGACGGGCAAATACTTGTGCCCTATCCGTTAGAATCAGCATTATCGGGCGTAAAGAAAACCCTGCTCCCCGAACAGCGTCTCTGGTACCGTCGCAAATTTGATATTAACCAGGCAGCAGGAGAGAGAACGCTCCTGCACTTCGGGGCGGTAGACTGGCAAAGCAAAGTATACCTCAACGGAAAGGAAGTGGGTGGTCACACCGGCGGCTATACGTCGTTTACCATTGATATTACCAATGCGGTAAAGAGCGGCGAAAACATCCTTGTGCTGAATATCTATGACCCGTCGGACAGGGGCATAGGTCCCTCCGGTAAACAGGTACTGAACCCTGCCAACATTTATTATACCCCAAGTTCCGGTATCTGGCAAACTGTATGGCTGGAAAAGGTGCCCACCAATTATATCTCAGGTCTGAACTTCACACCGGATATCGATCAGCAATTACTTACCCTCACGGTAGATGCGCCTGCAGGATACACGGTAGAAGCGGTGGCTTCGGCCAACGGCAAAACTGCCGGTAAAGTAAAAGGTAAATCCGGCACTCCGTTACAGCTGAAAATAGATAACCCTGTTTTGTGGTCGCCGGGAACCCCTTTCCTGTACGATCTTTCCGTGAAGCTGCTAAAAGGAAGCACGGTAACCGATGAAGTGAAAAGTTATTTCGGCATGCGTAAGGTATCCATCGCCAAAGATGAAAAAGGAGCAGACCGCATCTTCCTCAACAACAAGCCTTACTTCAACCTTGGCACGCTGGACCAGGGTTTCTGGCCCGATGGCCTCTACACGGCGCCCACCGATGAAGCGCTGGCATTTGATATCAAAGCCATCAAGGCAATGGGCTTTAACACCATCCGTAAACATATTAAAGTGGAACCGGACCGCTGGTACTACTGGGCAGATAAACTGGGTATGCTGGTATGGCAGGATATGGTGAGCCCCAACCACAGTTTGCCGGAAGGGGCCAAAGCGGCGTTTGAACAGCAATGCAAAGAAACGCTGGCACAGCTGCATAATTATCCCTGCATAACTACCTGGGTACTGTTCAACGAAAAATGGGGGCAGTTCGATCAACAACGCTTAACAGAATGGATCAAACGCAGCGATCCCTCCCGCCTGGTGAATGGCCACTCCGGAGAATATCTCTATGTAAACGAAAAGCTCCGTAGTCCCAGCCCCAATGCATACATCAGTGCGGACCTCACCGATGTACATAGCTACCCCAATCCCATGAACGCCATAAAAATGCCAGGGAAAGCCCGTGTACTGGGCGAGTTCGGCGGTATTGGCGTATTCATTCCCGATCACCAGTGGAATACCAACACGGCATGGGGATACATCCAGGAAAAGCCCGGTGCGCTGAAATCAAAGTATACCATTATGAACCAGCATTTGCAGCTATTGGAGCGGCAAGGGCTATCCGCCAGCATCTATACCCAACCTTTTGATGTGGAAAGAGAACAGAACGGCCTGCTTACCTACGACCGGGAAGTAGTGAAAATACCGTTTGCGGAAATGAGGAAGATCCATGCGCCGCTGAATAAAGACATGGGCACTATCCCGGAAGTAGCTGCACAGGACGCCGATCTTACAGAACCCGGTGCTATCTACAGCGCTATGTTGCAGGAGTATATTGATGGTAAAAGGGATCCGGAGTTCCTGAGAAAACTGGCCATGATGGCAGTACAATCAGGCGATAAAGATGGCGCGGCCCTGGCCGGCGCCGGTTACTTCGCGGTGATGAAACAACCCTATTCAGAAGACGATCTCCGCTACGTGATGCAGGTAACCGGCAGCACCCGCGATACCGGCTTCTTCATCATCCGCAATAACATGGAAGCTATCGATAAAGCAATGGGCGCAAGACAAGCCGCCGTAAAAATGATGAACCTCATTTACCAGGACCTGATAGCCCCCTCCCTGCCCGAAAATGGCGCTAACCCCAACTGGGACGCCATTTATACCACAGTAAAACCCTATGGCGCACCGGGAGAGGAAATATACCTGCGGGCAAGAACTATTTATCTCCTCAATAAACAAGACAAAACAGCCTTTAAACCAATAGCTAAAGAATACCTCGATAAATACGGGCAGTTTGTAAAGCTCGATGAAAAGAAAAAGATAGAGGCGTTTATGAACTAGCGCGGATTTTGTCTGACTCCGGATTAAACTGATTACGCTGATTACCCTGATTTGATTACTTTGGATTTAAAATGATTTGGGGAGATATAAGCGGATATATCTGAGATATAAACAAATACATCTATTACCAGTATCTTCAAAAATCCTTTTAAAATCAAAGAAATAAAATCAGGGTAATCAGCGTAATCAGTTTAATCCTGAGTCAGACAAAATCCGCGTAGTCGCCGAAGGCGACTACATTCCCGCAATAATGCCAAGCCCTTTCTCTATAAGCGCCGCCACCGCAGCACTGCCGTCTTTGCTGAACTCTTTGCTGATGCGGTTGGCAACGATAGCGCTGATGGAAAGGCATTCGTGGCCAAGTACGCGCCCCATGCCGTAGATGGCAGAGGTTTCCATTTCAAAGTTGGTGATACGGTGATGTTCGTAGTTGAAGTTGGTAAGATTATCAATCAGGTCGGGGTTCGATAGTGTACCGCGGAGTACGCGGCCCTGCGGTGCATAGAACCCTGGGCAGGTAACGGTGATGCCTGTATGAAAACCTTCTGTGAACAATGCCTGCAATTGGGAGGATGCTTCAAAGAGGCATGGATTGGCGCCTCCGGGTTGCAGGAATACCTGTCCGCGGAAAGATTGCATCAGTTGTTTTTCCGCACTGGTATTTTCAAACGCGTAGTAATTCATGAGGTTGTCGAGGCCAAGACCATGCGACGACACCACGAAGCTGTCTACCGGGATGCTTTCCTGCAGCGCGCCGGAAGTACCGAGGCGAATGATCTGCAGGGAAGTGAGGGTAGGTTTTACCAGGCGTGTTTCAAAATCTATATTTACAAGTGCATCCAGTTCATTGAATACAATATCGATATTATCGGTGCCAATGCCGGTGGAAACCACGGAGAGACGCTTGTTGCCGATATAGCCGGTATGCGTCACAAATTCGCGGTGCTGATGTTTGCTTTCTATTTTATCAAAGTGTTTACTTACTGCACCTACACGGTCTGGGTCGCCAACGGTGATGATGGTATGAGCCAGTTCATCCGGTTTTACATCCAGGTGATATATGGCTCCGCGGCTGTTGATGATCAGTTCTGATTCTGCAATACGATTATCCATTTGTACTAATTTTTATTATTCGCAAATCAACATTTCCAGTGTCAATATTCCTTTGTTCTGCTATATTATCAAAATATTTTTTCAG
>NZ_DATMTE010000926.1:0-2861 GCF_035564935.1 Chitinophaga sp.
TAGTCAGAATACCTGAATGACGAAACATCATTCGTCCCTTTTCGGGCGCAAGTGCAATCAATTCCTCTTTACAAAGATCTTTGTTTATTAACGAGACAGCAAGGTAGAAATAAATTCCCGGATATAAAACATCTCCTTCAATTATTTTACCGCTTTATTTTCCGAATGCGTTATACGCAGTGCCAGCATGTGTTCGCAGGGGCCCTTGTACAATTTATTCGTGCTGTAAAAGTTACAGTCGCAGTGCGCATTACTTAACCTTTCATCCGCATCAATGGTTATAACGGGATGGTATATACGTTGTGCGCCCTTTACAGTTCCTTTCAGTTGTAATCCTGTTCCCGGGATCTCAGTAGCCGTAAATTCCACCTTTCCTGCCTGTACCAGTTTGGTAGCTTCTCCTTCCTGGGGATTGGCAAAACGCAGCTGGTCTAAAGGCAATGGCTCCCGGCTTAGTTCACGGAGACGGTAAAAACCCGTATGCAAATCGTAGATCACTTTACCGGCCTGGGTATAAATACCCAGTGCGCCCAGTACCGTAGCCCTATCCAGCCCCGTGGCGGCTACAATCGTTTCCGGTTTGGCCATCCACCTGGTTTTCAGGTCTTCAAAAACGGTGAGCTTTGCCTGGTCGTTTACTTCCGCACGGGGCGCCATCAGGTCAAACTGCCCCGCGCGCGACCAGTCGTTGGCCGTCCACCCGCTAAGCCCCAGCGTAAACTGCATATCGCCGAGATCCGCTACATAAAAGGAAGGCAGCCCGTTGCCGGTAAGATGCACGGTAAACTTTTTTGCAATAGGGATCAGCCGTTCCAGGATCAGCAATCGTCTTCTCCCCCATATCCTGATCTCCCTGCGCTGAGGACCGGTATATAACGACCTCGCACATACGATTTCCTGGTTCCAGGGTTCAAACACGGCGCGTACCGGCTTACCTGGTTCCAGTATAAAACGGATGGAGCGCGGTCCGCGTTTTTCCTTAAAGCGGCGCAGCCAGGAACAGAAATTATATACATCCATCGGGTGCAGCTCAAACGTTGCTGCCGGCAGCGTCATGGCGGAGCTTACCTGCAGGAACCCTCTCACCCAGCTATCGGGCAGGTCTATCTTTACTTCATGATATAATTCCTCCTGCGAGGTTTGCACCTGGAATCCTCCCGGGTCAATTTTAAAGTCTGTTTCCTTGTAATCCCGGATCTTCTGGAACTCGTTATAAAGGGAAGCGGAGTAATCAATATTAGTGGTACCGCATTCAAACTCATTCACTTCTTTGAATACATTATAGCTGGCGCTCAGTTTTCCGTAAGTAGATTCATCCTGGCTGAAACATTCAAAGAACAACTCATCAGGATGCACGCTGATCACGGGGTCCAGCACAAACCAGGCATCGCGGTCTTTCTGGTATAAATAATCGAAATAACTTTTCCTGGCTTTATAAAATGGCGCCATTACTTTTTCCTTCTCCTGGTAAATGCCGCTGAGTTCCGCTCTCAGTGCATCTATCCGCTGATCGGCGGCTTTTACATCGTAGCCGTTCATAAATTCAGCCAGCCATACCGTTTCCTGTTGGGCGGCCCATTCCTTATAAGCCGTTTTATCTTTCGGTTTAAAACGCAGGTCGGATACCACTACGTCATGGAGTGCGGAAATGGCTTCGCGGAAAGCTATTTTTTTATGCAGCTTGCCCACAAAGAACGTGGGATCTCGACGGGTATCCGGTGCAAAGGAAATGCCTGCTGAAGTGGCATTGCTGTACACGTTGGAGTTCCCGCTGTATCTGTAGTTGAATAACATAAATGGATTACTTTTTAAGATACTCTGATCGTTGTTGGCACTATTTCAATAGGCAGCTCCACGGCATACCGTTCCTGTATAGTGCGCATAATGCTGATACAGCGGGCTTTGTCGCCTATAGCTACCGTGGCGGATATATGCGCAATAATATGACCAATGTAAGCGGCTGCATCTGCTGATTTCATGGCCTCCTTTTCCAGGAATGCAAAGATCCTTTCTTTCGCAGCGCGGGCTTTGTTCACCCCGCTTAATACCACGCGGAAATAATGTTCCAGCTGCTGCAGCAACGCCAGGTTACCGGCTGCATACTGTTGCAGGTAATTAGTAGCAAACAACTGCATGCTTTCACTTGGATGCTGGCTCAGTTTTAACAGGTAGGTTTGCCCGTCCTGTTCATGGAAGAAACGCAGCAGCAATTCCCGGCCAAATGCCTGTATATCGGGGCGTACACTATCTGCCACCGCCACCAGGGTTTCGGGGGACCAGTCGTTATCCGTAAATTGTGTACGGAAAAATTCCATCGCTTCCTGGCGGGTGTCATCCCATTTGGCATCGAGCAGGCCAATGGCGGCATCCCTTTCAAAACGGATACGCGCTGCGTTGTCATAATAAAAGTGCCAGCTCCACTCCCTTACTTTCAGCAGCTCGTGGTTACCCGCGGCAATTACCTGCTTCAGGGATAAGGCCGAGGCGGGGATATACTTTTGGAGCACCAGCAATCCAAACTGCTGGGCCGCCCTGTAATTGGCGTACAGCAGGCGTAAAGCGGTGGCCGTATCAATATCCTGTAAGTAGTCAACCAGTTCATTGCTCAGCGTAGCTTCAATATCGGCATGCATGCCTTCAGCAGTTTCCCTGCGCATCAGCAGGGGTACCAGCTCGTTCACCAGGTAAACGGCCAGGCGTTTATCCTGCTGTACCAGGCGGCTGATAAGCGGGCGCACGGCATTACGTACATCCGTATACGTGCTTAATAATATATGGAGTACCAGTTCCGGTCTTTTCAGCAGTTCATCGGTTCCCATTGCCTCCAGCACTTCCACCCCGGCAGTTCTGACAGGCTGAAA
>NZ_DATMTE010000927.1:0-6161 GCF_035564935.1 Chitinophaga sp.
TATCTTTGGCCTCCGGCCAGAAGGCTTTCATATCAGGAACCAGGTCGCTCAACTGGTTGCCAATCCCGAAGAATACATCATGCTGCTCGGTATGACGCCCTTCCAGCGTGCATCCCAGCACTACCATGAACAATTTTAACGTTGCCATCTTTTGCTGTTTACAGTAAGAAAGATACAGCATTTTCAGTTCTTGCTCATGGCCCCACGAAGTTGCTGCTCTTTTCCTTCACTCCGGTATTTGCAATCCAGGTTTACAAAAACAGAAGAGTAGGCCGGCGTGGTGTTTGTTTTCAGCACTGGCTGCACATGCGCACTGCTGCTGAGCCGGTGCATGGTATAACGCGCCACTTCCGGCAATGCGGCGCCGGTGCTTATGTATACCATTCCGGGCGATGACTGTAACGGAACGCCTCATCGGCAATAATGATCCAGTTACGGTGTCCCATCAGCGGCAACAGGCCGTCCAGCTGCATTTGCCACGATGGTTGCGCCGCGGCAGCCACCTTTCCGTTATCCATCTTAGAGGAAAACAAAAGTATAACGGACACGGCTATCTGAAAATATATTTCATAGGTTATACGATAGTAAGATGAAAATGCTGACCTGCCGTTAATTGCAGTGGTGTGGCCAGGTGAATAGTTACGTAACCATTTTCCTCTTTGAAGGAAACCGGCGTTTTTTTATCTCTCCACAATACCTGTTTCACGCCGGTATGCTGAAAACAAAGCGTTTGTAATTGTAACTTGCCGTACTTCAGTTGCAATGTATGGCTCCCGCCTTTTTGCGTATAGGTGCCCCATCCTTCTGCAGTAACAAAAGGCGCTTTAAAATTTTCTTTATTCATAGCCGGGGCAAAGCCAATAAAGCCTTTGGGACCATGATAACGAAAACCGCTGGCGGTAATAAAAGTGCCGTAGCTGGCCATTGCACGGGCATAATGATCGCTGCATTCTATTTCATTGAACGGGTTACGTTTCACTGCGTGATAGCGGTCGTGGATAGCACGCGTAAGCGTGAGCGCTTCATCTGTCATCCCTTCCGCCATCATATGGGCCGCCACCTGGTGCTCAAAGCCGGTCATACATTCGTTAAAGTAACCCAGCTGCCATGCATCTTTCACACCGAAAGGAAATTCTTCGTTGCGTGGATTCGTATTCAGGATCATACCTCCTTCCCCTGCAAGCGCATAGGGCCGGCCACCCGGATGAGCGGCGATATACGGTCCTACATCCGCCTTAAAATTATATTTATATAATGCCTTTAAAGCAGACATTGTTTTTTCCTTATCTATCACCCGGTCCATACCCACCTGGAACGCCCAGCTCTGGCCGTATACCTGGTCTATATGACAGGTGTTATAAGAACCGATCACAGATCTCCCTTTCACCTTATCCGGCTGATGAATAAAGTATTCACCGTTGAACAACTGTGTTTCCATGTTCCGTTGTCCTTTTCTCGTATATTCGTTACAGATAGTGGCAAATGCCGTATCGTTCACTTCTGCTGCCATCAGCGCAGCTGCTTTAACAGCGGCAATACACAAGCCTACGATCCAGGCAATTTCCCCGTCCCATATGGCGTCCAGGGTATTCTCCATGGGCGTGTCTTCCATACCGTCGTTGTTGCGGTCCTGGTGAATGAGGAACAGGGTGGCTTTTTTAATATTGGGCCAGTTCTGTTGAAGGAAAGCACTGTCTTTACTCATCTGGTGCTCGCGGTAAATACGTAGTATGGTACCTGCCTGTCCGTCAATAGCAGGTCGCTTTTCCGCTTCACCGCGGAACAGGATACCGCCGTCGGGCATCTGCCCGATGCCGAGATCCACGCGTTGCCGGGTATCGCGCTCCAATGCAGGGAATATGCGGCCCACGGCCTGCGCATATTGCCATACATGCGTACAGGTACCTTCGCAGGCGCCCACGCCTTCCCAGGCATAGAAACGGCCGGACCGGAAACGGTGCGCGGTAGTGGTAGCCAACGTGGAGATGTTGAGGAAAGTGCGTTCCATAAACCACCATGGCAACGAGGCATCGTACCAGGTATTTTTCCACAGGCGGCTGTGGTTACTCAGGCGGGCATAGTTCTCCTGCACATATTTCATTACTGCGGGAGCATCGGTAAACTTATTGGCGTAATAACGCCCTTCTCCCTGTATGCCTTTGAAATGCAGGTTAGCCGCGTACCAGCTGATGGCGAAGTCGGTACGTATAGTCTTGCCCGGTAGTATGCGTTGTTGTGTGGCAACAGTACCGGTTAACTTATCTCCCACGTTCTTCACCGCTTGTCCGGCGGCCATGGCGGAGAAATGCGCGGCCGTTAATTCACCTGCAGGCATGGCCGTATTTACCATCACTTTGCCGCCCCTGGCGGCGATACAGAAATTCCCGTAGTCGTATTGCTGCTGAAAGTTTTCATCATTACCGGTTTTTGTACGCACGGTTTCATAAACGCCCTGCCAGTTCCTTCCTTTCACGATAGTATTCACACGTTCATGCGCATCGCCCGCAGAATAGATCGCTGTTTTGTTTTCCAGCCATCCGAGCAGGGTAGCGGTTACCGGTACGCTGTCTTTATTTTCTATCTTATAAGATAAAATAGTTACCGGCAAACCGGAATCATCTTCATTCAAAGGAATAAAGGGTGAAAATGCTTCCAGTGTAACAGCTACCGGCAATGCAGGATCTATATAACGGATAGTGGCTATAGGATAAGTTGCTTCGAAACTGATCTCCGGCCAGCTTTCTTCGTCCAGTTTGCGGATAATGGATTGACCGTTCCAGGAGAGCTGCAAGGCAAATCCCTGGTCCAATGGCCGGATATTTTTAGACGGTTCAATGTAACAGGCGCCATCGCGGGAACGCACTTTCTTACCCCCATCCAGCACATTGGCGCTGTAGTTAACTACCTTGGGTTCTATTCCTTCCTGGTTCTTATTAAAAATATCCCAAAGCCACAAACGGCCATCGCCGCCAAGGTATACGGTACCGCACATGATACCGCCCACCGGCATACCGATATACTGCAGTTCATTTTTGCTTTTGAGGTAAGTGGTAACACTGCCCCGCTCATAGAGGGAGGCGATCCATGCCGCATCCGGCTGACGGGTAAGCAGCAACCGGCCGCTACCGGCAAGGGCGCCGCCTACTACCGGCAGGCGTACGGTGAGTGCGCCTGCCATTGTTAAGCCAATATTCCGTAAAAATTTTCTGCGTTCAATACCCATAAAAAATGTTTTATTTCCAGGCGGCTGTTTGTACCAGGTCTTTGCTTTTATCGGGCGCCGATTGCGGCACCGGCCATGTGTAATGTTTTAACGGGTTAAAGGTCCGGTCCTGCGCCTTAAAGGCCGGGTGCAGGTATAATGCTTTAAAGGCATTACTATCATTGTTCAGTACTATATTTTTCTGCCAGGCGGTGATCATAACGAGTAAAAGCAATATAGGCAACCCTTGGGAAGGTTCACCCGCTATGTTAATGCAGTGCCATGAAATGTGAAGAAATCATCAGGTGATCGCCTTCAGCGCTTACCAAACAAACGTAGCCACTTCCCCGCCACGAAGCGATGCAGCGGCAACCCGGTTCTTTTCTTTGATCTGGAAATCCTGTGTGGCAGCATCAGTGTTTACCACTATGAGTACGGTTTTACCGCCTGGTGTTAAAAACGCTACGTTATCCAGCGGGCCGGCAATATTGGAAGCAATCCTTACGGAGCCGGCAGGCACAAACTTGGAAGCATGACCTATCACGTAGTAGGATGAATTACGGGAAATGGCCTGGCCATCAATGGTGATGCCACCCAGGCATTGTGAGCATCCGCCCTGATCGGTATGCGGGTTCCATTGTGCATCGGCTGCAAGGTTCCACTGCAACACGTTGCGGCTCCAGTTACGCGTAGCGCCTACAATCAGCTTACTCACATTATTTTTCAGCTCCCGGGAAAAACTGCCTTTACCGTCGGACCATTGCTCGGTGAAATAAAGATGCTTCTCCGGAAATTCATCATGTACCTTACTCAGCGCGTCAATGGTGCCGCCATAAAGATGAAAGGCGGAACCATCCACATATGAATAAGCGGCTTTGTCTCTCAGGATAGTGAGCGGGTATTCCGGCTTATCACAGTTGTGATCGTACAGGATGATCTTTGTTTTCACGCCGGCCTTTTTAAACGCAGGCCCCAGGTGATCCTTGATAAACACCGCCTGGTCTTCCGCCAGCATCAGCATACTGGGATTATTTTTTGGATGCAGCGGTTCATTCTGTATGGTGATGGCATCAATGGTAATACCTGCAGCCTTCATGGCTTTTACATACTTTACAAAATACTGCGCATAGGCGCTATAATATTCAGGCTTCAGACTGCCGCCAATGAACGAGTTATTTGTTTTCATCCAGGCTGGCGGCGTCCAGGGCGAACCCAATATTTTTATGGCAGGGTTCAGCGCTACAATTTTTTTCAGTACAGGGATCAGGTCTTTCTTTTCTTCATCTAAATTAAAATGTTTTAACTCTGGGTCTGTTTGTCCACCGGGCATATCATCGTAGGTGAATACGGAAGCGCTCAGGTCTGAAGCGCCAATGCTGAGGCGCAGGTAGCTGATGCCAATGCCATTACCTTTCGACAGGAACAATTCTTTCAAGAGGGCATCCTGCTGTGCGGCAGGCAATTGATGGATGAGCGTGGCGCTGCCGCCGGTAAGGGTAAAACCAAAACCGTCTATCGACTGGAATTTTTTTGCGGCGTCCACTTCAATGGTAGCAATACCTTTATCCTGCGCGGTAAATGGCAATGTGGCCGGCTGTTGTTGCAGGGCGACAGATTTGTCGGGGGATGTTAACCAGTAACTGATCCCGTTATTTTTTTTCTGCTGACTTTGAGCGGTATGGATACTTCCAAACAGTAAGGCAAGGCCACATAGCAGTTGTCCGGTTCTTTTCATCATAGCAAAACAAATTAGTAGCAGGTAAAAGTATTCAGGATTTCCCGGATTTCCATATCCAGCGTGGTTGTTTCCCTGAAAATACCGGAAACAACCATTCCGTTACAATAATACAGAACTCCTGAAGGGTGGGACCGTTCCGTTGTAAACTATAAAAACCACGGGAAATACAAATAACACGAATCTGACTGCCTGCTGCCGGTTTACGTTTGTTGAATGAAGTCCAGCGCCCTTTTTTCGGACCAGTAAAAATCTTCCCCGAATCTTACAAACCCCACATGACCACCCTGGTGCGGGGTTTCCAGGAAAACATACTTACTGCCGGCTGCTATTTCATATGGGTAACATTCTTTCCCGAGGAATGGGTCATCCTTTGCATTGATCACCAGTACCGGTATGCGGATGTGTGGCAGCAGGGGCCGGGAGCTGCATTGCTCCCAATAGGTAAGGGCATCTTTAAATCCGTGCATGGGCGCGGTATAGCGGTCATCGAACTGCCGGAAAGAACGGATCTCCGCATACTGGTCAAGACTGATACTTCCCGGAAATTGTAATGCTTTCAGCCGCAGCTTCTCTCCCAGGTCACGGATGAACCGCTGCATATATATAATATTATGCCTTTTCTCCAACTCTGCAGAGCCGCTTTTCAGGTCGCAGGGCACTGATATGGCTACCGCCGACCTGATGGTTCCATCCACCGCGCCCCCCCTTTCTCCCAGGTACTTTAAGGTTACATTCCCACCCAGGGAAAAGCCCACCAGGTGTATGGCGGTATACTTTTTCAGCGATACCAGGTACGCTATCACCACATGCAGGTCTTCCGTTTCCCCGCTGTGATAAAAGCGGAGGTTCTTATTGGGTTCGCCACTGCAGCCCCTGAAGTTCATGGATACCGTGTCAAAACCGGCGCCATTGAAAATATGCACCATCCCCAATACATACTTGCGGCTGGCATTACCTTCCAGCCCATGCAGGATCACCACCAGGCGGCTGCTCCCCTTCTCACTAAAATCCAGGTCCAGGAAATCCCCGTCAGGCGTAGTGATCCTTTCTCTCCTGTAAGCCGCCGGCCGGATGCTGCGGAATAAAGAAGGATAGATGGTAAGCATGTGGCGGTTCTGTAATAAAAACGGCGCCTGGTAATCTGAGTTATGTAATACGGGCATCCCGCAAAAATACAAATTCCAACGCGAAGGTTGTCTGACTCAGGATTAAACTGATTAC
>NZ_DATMTE010000928.1:0-3149 GCF_035564935.1 Chitinophaga sp.
AACGGAAATATCCCGCAAGGAATTTATAAGAATGTCCGGATCAGGACTTACAGGAATGGCCTTTGCTTCCGGCCTGCTTGCTTCTGCAGGGGCGTTTGCCGGTGATGCAAACAGCAGTGGCGGAAAGAGCTACGTGTTAAAGAACGTGCGGCTTGAAACAGGGTTTGTTTATGAAGAAGGAGAAGTGGTGCACACAAAAACTGAATTGTCTTGCGTAGAGATCAAAGACGGAAAAATAAAAAGCATTTCCACCAATAAACCGAACGCTGCCAATGCTATTGATGCAAAAGGCTGGCTGATGTTGCCTGCCTTCAGGGATATGCATATCCATCTTGATAAAACCTTCTACGGCGGCCCATGGCAGGCAACCAGGAGAGGGCAGGGCGGTGTTAAAGGTATGATTGCCCTGGAACAGAAAATATTGCCGGAAATGATGAAAACAGCTGCCTACCGTGCAGAGAAGCTGGTAGAGTTGCTGCAGTCCAAAGGCACTAACTTCGCCAGGAGCCATGTTAATATTGAGCCCACATCAAAACTGCAATCGCTCAGTAATCTTTTAAAAGCGCTGGAAAACAAAAAGAACACTTTTGGCGCAGAACTGGTAGCATTTCCCCAGCACGGCGTATTCTATACCGATTCAGTTCCCTGGCTGAAGGAAGCTGCAAAAATGGACATCGATTTTATCGGCGGACTTGACCCTTATACCATCGACGGCGCCATTGAAAAAACAATAGATTTCACCGTGCAACTGGCGCTGGATAATAAAAAAGGAATTGATATCCACCTGCATGAATCAGGGGAGTCCGGCCTGAAAACAGTGGAATACCTGATTAAAAAGGTAAATGAAAACCCAGCGCTTCAACATAAAACATTCATAAGTCATTGCTTTGTGCTGGGAAAGATCGATAAGGTGAAGCAGGAGCAGGTGGCGGAGCAATTGGGCGCCGCAGGCATAGGTATTGTTTCCACCATTCCATTCGGGGGGCTTATTATGCCTATACCTGCACTCTTCAAATACAATGTAAATGTAATGACCGGAAACGACAGTATCATCGATCATTGGAGCTCTTTCGGATCAGGAAGCGTATTGGAAAAAGCCCATACCATGGCGCAGCTATATGGTTATTCTACTGAGTTCCTGCTGTCAAGAAGCCTGAAGCTGGCTACGGGGAATGTACTCCCGCTTGATGATAAAGGTGTACAGCAATGGCCTAAAGCCGGAGATGCAGCAAACGTGGTACTGGTAGACGCCAGCTGTTCAGCGGAAGCAGTAGCAAGAATATCGCCGGTGCGATCCCTGATTAACAAAGGACAAATCGTGTATTAAGTATCCTATATTAAAGCTGTGAACAAGAATGCGGGGAATTATTTTCCCGCATTTCTTTTTGGAAGATGCCCGTATTATGTTTAGCAAAGAAGGTCAGAAATAATAGGCGCTCTGACAATTATTTGCTATATTAGAAATGATACTATAGTTTTCCCACGTTAACAGTTAATCCGCTTAATCCATGAAAAAGAATCCTATCTATTTGTTTACCTGGTTGTTCCTTACACTTTGTTTTGCCTGTAAAAAAATGAGCCCCGATAAACTGACTGCTGTTGACGCTAATACAGCCTTACTTTATGGGGCGAATGATGCAGATGTTACTATTGAAAACACCTTCACAAACCCGCTGATACCACGTGGCGCTGATCCCTGGGTAGCCCAAAAGAACGGGGAGTATTATTTTACATACACACAGGGAAGTAAACTGGTACTTTACAAAACAAAAGCCATGACCGAACTGGCATTGGCGGTTTCTCATGATGCATGGATCCCGCCACAGGGAATGCCTTATTCAAAAAATATCTGGGCGCCGGAACTTCATGAAATCGACAACAAATGGTACATCTATTTTGCCGCCGATAACGGTACTAACGCCAACCACCGTATGTATGTGGTGGAGAACAGCGCTGCCGACCCCACACAGGGCACATGGGTACTGAAAGGAAAAGTGGCTGATTCCACAGATCAGTGGGCGATAGACGGAACAGTTTTTAAGTATAACGGACAACTGTATATGCTATGGTCCGGCGGTAATGCAGGGGCTGCGCCACAGCGTATCTACATTGCTCCAATGAGTAATCCCTGGACCATCAGCGGTCCGAAAGTGGCTATCTCCAGCCCTACCTATTCCTGGGAAATGAACGGGAACGCCATTAACGAAGGCCCCCAGGCGATCATTAACCCTAACGGAGGCCTGCGGGTAGTATACTCTGGCAGCGGCTATTGGGTGGATACTTATTGCCTGGGATTATTAAGTCTTAATGCAAACGGCGATCCCCTGAATCCCGCCGACTGGGTAAAAACTGCCAATCCTGTTTTTTCAATGAGCGCAGACAGCGGAGCTTTTGGTCCGGGGCATAATGGCTTCTTCAAATCGCCCGACGGTACGGAAGACTGGATCATCTACCATGCACGCAGTGCTGCCGGTGGAGGAGCCAGGAATGCACGCATCCAGAAATTTACATGGAACGCAAGTGGTGTACCTGATTTCGGAGCGCCGGTTAAAATCGGTTCCCCTGTGCCAAAGCCCTCCGGTGAACCGTTACGGAAGCTGTACAAAAAAGATAACTGGTCAATTGCCGGATTCAGCTCGGAAGAACTTAACAACAGCCGGTTAGCGATACGGCTCATAGACGATGATCCAACCACCCCATGGATAGCACGCTATTCTGCACCAGCTACCAACTATCCTGATCATTGGATTGCAGTAGATATGGGGGATACGCTTTGTGTAGATGGTTTTGTATTCATCCAGAAAACCGGCGACCGGAAAATAAAAGAGTTGCAGGTGCTTGCCGGTAATGATAACCTCAACTGGGAAGATCTTGGGACCACTGAACTGCTTGATCTCTATCCAAACAAACAATATTTTAATCTGCCGGTAAGAAAGCAATTCAGGTATTTTAAGCTGGTACCCAAATCGGGGCTTGATAGCCAGCCGCAGCCAGGTTTGGCGGAAGCGGGGACATTTGTGCTGGATAATTAGGTTTTCTCACTACTATTGCTAAAAAATTAAAAGCATAAAAAACTAAAACAGAGAAGCCGATGGAACTCCATCGGCTTCTACAGCTTATACTATGTCATACAAAATTTCCACTTACAT
>NZ_DATMTE010000929.1:0-11800 GCF_035564935.1 Chitinophaga sp.
ATTCTACAGGGCTATATTTATAATTCCGGTTTACCCCTCAGCAAATTGCCCTATGCAAAGGTAAACCCGGTGGTGCTGGATGTAGACCTGCTGCTGAGATTCGGATTCATAAAAGGAGATCCTGAATACGGGGAAGATGTAAATGTATATTCCCTGAAATATAACCGCCTGCACAGTGTGCATGTACGTCATGAAAACAATGTGTTCCAGCCGCTTACGGATGCCGCAGAAGGGCTGGTACCCTATGGCCGTTCCATTGTACATGTGCACCAGCTGCAAAACCTTTTTCATGCAGTAACCCGCGATGAACTGGCCTTTTTTGAATAGCTCATTTCCATTTTTCCGGTTTGAATAACACGGTACCATCTCCTTTCAGCAACCAGGCCGTAACGGGGTTCACATGATACCCACCCATGTCGGTACCACGCGCCTGTACCAGTTGCTTTAAGGCAGGCTGCCGGTAACCGGTATCATCTACCGCGAGGCTCATGATTTCCGTAGGCTTGCCATCCCAATACCAGAGATACCGGAAATAGGTATGCGCCTTATCCATCACCGGCTCCTGCAACACCGCTTTGGCCCAGTGCTTTCCTGCATCCGTACTGATTTCCACGCTATCTATCTTCCCCCGGCCACTCCAGGCAATACCTCTTATCTCTATCCAACCCTTTTCCACCTGCTGCGGATAGGAAGGATATGTGATAACAGAACGGGCGTCCATATCAAAGCTGAACTGGCGGATCTTATGATCCCGGATGGTTTCCGTGTATTTGGAAGTTTCTTCCCTTGTCATAAAGGGCTGATCCGACAATTCAATGCGCCGGATCCATTTTACATTGGTGTTCCCCTCCCATCCGGGCAGGAATAGCCTTGCGGGGTAACCCTGTTCCGACCGGATGGCTTCCCCGTTCTGCCCATACGCGATCATGGCGTCTTTCCAGCCTTTCTCCACGGGGATGCTGCGGGTCATTACGGCCGCATCAGAGCCCTCTGCCAGGAACCAGGTGGCCTTCGGATGCACGCCTACCTCCCGGAAAAGGGTAGATAGCATTACCCCGGTCCATTCACTCTGGCTGGTAAGGCCGCAGATTTCCTGCGGCGTCATGGTTTCCCTGCCCGATCTGAAGTTGCCTGAGCACTCGATAAAGGCAATGCGGGATATGGCCGGAAAACGCTTTAAATCGCGCAATGTGAAGATCATAGGCCGCTCCACCATCCCGTGGATCAGCAATTCATATTTATCGGGGTGGATCAGCGGCACACCGGCATGGCTCCTTTCAAAGTGAAGGTCCGATGGGGTAATGATCCCATACAGCTCCTGCAACGGTGTGCGGGAAGAAATATCCGACGGTTTTTTCTCCGGCCGCTCAAACGGGGAACGGGTGCCCAACTTACCAGGCAGGGTACCGGTAACTTTGGTGGGATCCGCATAGGGGTCTTTTCCCATAGCCGTATCCGTTAGTGCGCCGGCGCCAGGTGCACGCTGCACGCCGGTAGCGCCCATCAGCGCAGCTGCAGCAGAAACTGCGGCGGCCCTGAGCATGGTTCTTCTTGGTATCTTTTTACCTGGCTTGTTCTTATCCTCCATGATATTCATTTTACTTCATTACCTCCGCGACGGTCGTCGTTCACATAATATTTTCTGGCCGGCATCCTAATCAGTGGCAGGTTCACCGCATTCAACTGCAGTGTATCACTGACGATCTCATTGCGGTACAACAGGAAAGCGGTAACACTGTACACCTCTTCATTGGTGAGCGATCCCGGCGCATTAAAGGGCATGGCACGGCGGATATAATCAAACACCGTAGTAGCATAGGGCCAGTAGTTACCGATGGTTTTAGTACGCACCGTATCGGCCAGGGTGGCCACCAGGCGGTTGGGTGTGGGCTCTGCTCCCGTTTCACCATGGCAGGCAGCGCATTTTGCCAGGTAAATAACCTCGCCGGCGGCGGCATTACCGCTGCCGGCAGGCAGTCCTTTGCCATCAGGCGCAATGGAAATGTTCACCGAATCGATTTGCCGGGTAGTGGCCGTTTTTCCAAACCCGAAATGTTCCGGCCAGCCTGGTACCGGCGGCGGGGTGTTGGTATGGCAAGCCAGCATACCCAACACCATTACCATGGCCCCCGGGTAACAGCTGCTGCGTTTTATCAACATAATATATCTCAATAATTTCCTGCCCGCAATTTGCCAGGCGCTAATGTATATTTCCTGTCCACGCGGTCAAGTACCACATAAAGGCGGTCCTTATTTTCATCCACACCGGTGAGCACTACATGTGAACCGTCTGTGGTGGCGTATTTCACCGTAAAGCGTTTCCTGTTTTCAAAGGCTGGTGCATTGGCATAATCTCTTGCCCTTCGGGCAGACAATGCAATAGGTGCTATCTTTAAAGATTCATCACCAATATTTTTACGGGCCTCCGCCGGGATCCAGTCTTTCGCCTGCTGCGCGGCCTGTTCACGCGAAGCCTTTTCCGCTGCCGCATCCACTACGGCGCCGCCATCGCCGCCTACACCAGCGGTGCGGTTACGCCTGTCGGGAACAGGTTTGTATTTATCTTCCAGGTAAAGCACTTTATTCACTTCATCCGCATAATAGTGAAACGCGCGCTGGCCGCCGGCCAGGCCGGTTATCTCAAAGGTGCGGTTCACATCCCGCTGCGGATCGCCCCCACCATTGGACAAATCAAGCGGATGCGGCTTGTTAACACGGAAGGTGAAAGTAGACCAGTTCTCGAAAGTAGCTTCCTGCCAGCGTACCGTATCCACGGGCGAATAAGGGATCACCTGGTCGTTTAAACGGAACTCCGTTACCTGGTAGTTGCCACGCAGCGCTTTAACGCCTGCTACTGACGGTTGTTTGTACGGATCATACCAGAAATTGATCAGCTGCAAATAGAAAAGCACACCCAGGAAAAGGAAGATGGTAAAAGATTTCAGCCCTATACGGGTAAAGCGTTGCCATCTCTCCGGAAAAACAGGGTAATAATTTACCGGCACTGTAAAACGTTCCTGCACCAGCAAACGGTATATTTTAGGCACATCATTTACCAGCAGCAACGCCGCCAGCAGTACGAAATAACTGCTGTATACATGTACGCCGCCGTCGTAAGCAAAGTTCACATATACGATATCGCCCAGCGCACCCAGTAATAAAACGGAACCCAGTGTAGTGGTTTTACGGAAAAACAACAGCGTACCTGCAGTTACCTCCACCACACCGGCAAACACCTGGTACCAGGGCACAATACCGATAGACAGCCAGTAGATTTTCTGCGCCGTAAGATCCCCGAAATTGGTATTCAATACGCCGAAAGAAGGATATGGCATTTGCACGGGTAACAGCTTGGTAAATCCAAAGCCGATGATCCCGATGCCTGCACGATACCTCACTACTACCCGCAACCAATACCAGGCGGTGTAATACTCTTTACGCGGCAGCTTACGGGCTTTTACAATGCCCGTCCATACAAGGCCCCCAACGGCGGCAATCAATGCCGTGGTGATCCAGTTGGCATAGCCCAGCAGCGGGCTGCCGAAAATAGTGTTGCCAAGGAAATTGATCCCCGAGCCAAAGCGTGCAATGTCGTACAGGTCGCGGTAGTTCAGCTGCGCCCAGTTGAGCTGCAGCAGTTGTTTATACCACTCCACGCTGTTAGGTACGGATAATGCGATAAAGAAAATAAATGCAATACGGAATAATACCAGCTGGTATTCCTTCCATGCAGTCAGCTGTGCCAGCGGCGCGTTTACAGCCGGCGGAACGCCGGAAGCGCCTTCCCTGATCACCGGTTCATGAGGTAATGTTTGCGTGTTATGAGCCATGATAATAGGTTTAAAGTTTTAGTTTCCTGTTTCTTCCGCCACCGTTTGCCACTTCTTCCAACAGGTATTTCTTATTTACTTTTTCCAGTATTACATAGATGGAATCCTTGCTGTAAGTGGTTCCGGCAAGTATTACGTGGTCTTTATCCGGCCGGGAATAGCGCAGCGACAGCGTTTGCCCCGACAAACCGGGGTGCCTGTTTTCCAGCGTAAGCAGGTGTTGCGCCGTATCGGCAGCATAGCTGTAGTAATGCCTGCCGCTGGTGCCTTCAATTTCATATAGCCTTTCTGCGTTATCCCGTTTTACCAGGTGCCGGTTATTGGTATCTACCGGCGCCTGCCTGTTGGTAAGGATGCTGACAGTGTTCCATTCTTCAAACACCACGTTGCGCCAGCGAAGGGAGTCTGTTAAAGAGTAGGCCAGTGTATCTCCATTAACAACGAATGTTGCCACATTGTATAACCCGCTGATAGCCGGTAATCCTTTGGTGGTGGGATACTGGTAAGGATCCGTTTTTGCCCCTACACCTGTTTTCACCCCATATATCACTACAAAGAAAAGCAGGAAAGCCGTTTTCAATATCCACCTGCCGTTTTTCCGGATGCCTTCAAACACCGGTTTGAAAGTAGCGGCGGCCGTAGGTTGCTGTAAAATGAGCAAGCGGCTGATGCGCTGCAGATCGAAGCTAAGAATAACCAGACCATAAGTGATCAGCAGCAGGCTGTATACCTGGTCGCCGCCTTCATAGGCCAGGTTGGAAACAAAGATGTTGCCGCAGAAAATGAGGAAGATGAAAGCAGCGATGGAAGCTGTTTTGCGGAACAATAACCCTAACGCCAGTACGATTTCCACGCCGCCGAGAAACAGTTCGTAGGATGGTACAATACCAAGACTGAGAGAGAATAACTTCCAGCGGTTAAAATCGCCATAAGGTGTATTCAGGCTGCTCAGTGAAGGATACGGCGCCTGCAGCACAAACAGTTTAAGGAAACCATAAGCCAGCAATGCCAGTGCCAGCCGGTAACGCAGGATAACGCGCAGCCAGTAAAAAGCAGCATCGTAGGTGCGTGCCCGTTGGCGATCAGCATACGTCCACACAATAGCGCCGGCTATTGCTATAAGCAGCAGTATGCCCCAATCGGCATATCTGGCAGGCCCTGCGCCGAAGCGCGTTGTATAATTGGCCAGGTTAAAAATATCCTCATAACGAAGATCAAAAATGGGAGTGGTAAAAAGGTAACTGTAAAATTTCCAGTCGAACGGCAACGCCTGCAGCAGGAAATAAATAAAGATTACCCTGAACCCAATTTTTTCATAGTCCTTCCAGGCGGGAGTTACATTACTCATTGGTTATTTATTATAAGGTGACAAGATCAGTAACCATCGTTTTGTTTCAGATTGCCGTTGGACAACGTTACTTCGTTGGCCGGGATCGGGAATACATGTAGCTGCGGATTCGTAATATTCAAAACAGCGCCTGCACGTTTGGTACGCACCAGGTCGAACCAGCGGTGCGGCTCCAGTGCAAACTCTATCCTGCGCTCGTTTTCAATAGCCAGTAACAGGTCTTCTTTACCTGCCTGTTCATTTACCGGGGCCAGTCCTGCCCTGTCGCGGATAATGTTAAGGTCTTCACGGGCAAGATCCGGTTTATCCAGCTGCGCCCGGGCTTCCGCGCGGATCAGGTACAGTTCCGCTATGCGGATCACGTAGGCGGGATCAGTGGCCGGGCTCCTGTAATAAAGATTTCCGTACCATAAACCAGCGGATGTTTTTGCGACCAGCGCACTGCGGTTACCGCCTATGGCCGGATCATTTACCAGCGTGATCAACACATCTGCCGGCGCCCATTGACGGGTACCCCCATTGGCCGGAGGCTGCCAGTAGTTACGGTGTCCGCTGAGGTAAGTAGCGCTGTACGACAGTTCAAACACTGATTCCCTGGTAGCCACGGCGCTGGCAGGGGAAAAAAAAGCGCTGTAAGGTTTCAGCAGGGAATAACTCTTTGTATCGCTGATCACTTTGGAAGCATAGGCTTCAGCTTGCGCCCAGTTGGACTGATAGAGATAATACCGCGCTTTCAGCGCCCAGGCGGTTTGCTGGTTCACTCTTACCGGGTTGGGCGCAGCTGTTTGAGACACTGGTTGCAGCAATGAATCAGCTGCATTCAGATCACTCAATACCTGTTGGTATACCTGCGCCTGCGTGCTGCCTTTTACATCCAGCTTATCGGAGGCACTGAGTGTAGGCGTTAACGTTATCTGCACATTTCCCCAGGTACGGGCAAGATCAAAGTAGCTGAGTGCACGGATGAAGTACGCCTCCCCCACTGCCTGGTTCCTTTCTGCTTCAGAAAAAGTAGCGTCCTGGAGCCCGGGCACTTTTGCAATCACGTTATTGGCGCCATTGATGGTAGTATAAATGGCCGCCCACACCGTTTGCAGGTTACCGTTATCTGCATTTATTTTATGGGTGATGAATTGCTGGATCACAGATTGGGAGCCTGTCCACTGCACATTATCACCGGGCAGGTAACCAAAGGACTGGAATAATGCACCGTAGTAACCATCGGCGCCGAGACGCCTGTATACGCCACGCAATGCAGTATTGGCGGAGGTTTTATCAATGATGGTTTGTTCGTCGGACACACTGTCCCTTGGTTCCACATCAAGGAACTTTTTGCACGACATGGCTGTCACTGCAATAAAAAAGAACGATATATATTTCCGATATGCTTTCATATGGAAGAATTAAGAGCGGTTAAAGAGTTACGTTTAAGCCAAACTGCACACTCCGTGGCTGCGGCGGTGTGCCAAGATCCAGTCCCTGTACGGTTTGTAAACCTGTTACGTTTGATTCAGGATCCAGCCCGGTGTATTTGGTGAGTAACCAGAGGTTACTACCGGTGAAGTATACACGCAGTAATTGGATATGCAGTTTTTCACTGACTGATTTCGGCACGGTATATCCCAGCGTGAGTGATTTGAGCCGCAGGAAGGAGCCGTCTTCCAGGAAACGGTTGTTCTGATCTATGGTGTAGTTAAGGCCATAGGCGGTAAGACGCGGCACATCCGTGATGTCGCCGGGTTTCTGCCAGCGGTTCAGCTGATCTGCAAATAACACGCGGTTGGCATCGCGGGTACCGCCACCTTCCCCGAAAAATTTATTCAGGTTATATACATCGTTGCCGTATTGGAAAGACAACAACACGCTCAGGTCAAAACCTTTATACGACACCGTGTTGCTAAAGCCCCCATAGAATTTAGGCATGGCATTACCCATTACTTTGCGTGCAGATACCGGCAGTTTACCATCCTTCTCTCCTTCAAAGATCACGTTACCTGTTTGCGGATCCACGCCCAGCTGGTTATACAGCCAGAAAGAGTACATGGGTGCACCTTCCTGCATAATGATCCAGTCGCGGTTATACTGGTATATCGGTGTGGGGAGTTTTTCGATGCGGTTGGTATTGCCGGCAATATTCAGGCTGCTGGTCCAGGTAAAATTCCGGGTAGAAATATTGGTAGTATTGATACCGATTTCATATCCTTTGTTACTGATCTCTCCTGCATTGCTATAGATGGAAGTAAAGCCCGAAACGCCTGCCTTAGGCAGTTGCAGCAGTACATCGCTGGTGTATTTATAGTATACATCTGCCGTAATACTAATGCGGCCATTGAGTAACCCGAGGTCCAGTCCGCCGTTGAACTGGCTGGTTTTCTCCCAGCGCAGGTCGGGATTGGGCAGCTGTAATGGCGCTGTTCCGGGCTGGTCGCCGGTAGTATTGTCGGGATAGCCTGCGCCGCCGGACCACAATCCTTTTGCCGCGAAGTTGCTGATGCCCGACTGGTTGCCCGTGATACCATAGCTGGCGCGCACTTTCAGATCGCTGATACTGTTCACCGACTTCAGGAAGCGTTCTTCCTTGAGCCGCCAGGAGGCGCTTACAGAGGGGAAATATCCCCATTTATAGTTATCGCCGAATTTTGAAGAACCATCAGCACGGATACTTGCTTCAAAATAATATTTACCTGCATAGTTGTAATCGATCCTGGAAAAGAAAGACGACAAGGTGCTGCGGGTCCAGGTTTGAGCGGCAGTACGGGTTGCAGCGGCAGAAATGTATTTATAGGAATTATTGGGGAAGCCGGTTCCCTGGGCGGAGGTCAATGTTTCCGTATTGCTCTGGATCGTGTTGCCCACCAGTACGCCAAAGAAATGCTTATCTCCCGCATGTTTGCGCCAGGTGAGTGTTTGTTCGTTGATCCAGGAGGTGTTCTGCGTAATGGCGGAAGTGGCCAAACCGTTGGTAGGACTGGCGCCCAGCTGGGTGAGGTTATTCCAGTATTCCGATTCGTTATAGTTATTATAATCGATGCTGATGTTGCTGTGGAATTTCAGGTCCGGCAGCAAGGTAGCGTCGAGATACAGGTTACCGATGTAGCGGAGGCTGGTGGTGTGTACATCATAGTTATCGATGAGTACCTGCACATTATCGAAGCCTGCCCAGCGGGCCGGTGTGCCATCGGCGTTTGTTTCCGGGAGATAGGTGGGCGTGTGTAGCGCCGCCTGTAACAAACCTCCCTGCGGGCCATCGCCTGCGCGGCCCTGGCTGCGGAAGCTGCGGGAAAAGCTGTTACTGGAACCAATGGTCACCTTATCGTTCACCCGCTGATCGATATTCAGTTTGAAGCTGGCCCTTTCGAAGGAAACGGGTTTAAGGATGGATTCCTGTTTGGAATAGCCGCCACCGAAATAGTACTTTGTTTCACGGTTGCCACCGGAAAGGGATAGGTTATAATTCTGTAATGGCGCTGTCTGGAACACTTCACCGAGGCGGTCGTATGTTTGCTGATCCTGTGGTAAACCGCGCGGTGCAGGCGTTTTACCGGGATTATCGGTCAGCACCCGGAATGGCTGATAGCTGTATTTCGCAATGCCTGCCTGGTCGTTGAGCGCGGTGGCATCTGCCAGGGAGTTGCGGTAAAACTCATTCACCAGTTCCGCGTGTTGGGGACCGGTGGTAAGATCCCACATTTTGGGCGCCCAGGCCACGCCGGTAGATACATCTGCCGTTACTTTGGCTTTGCTGTTATAATTGCCGCGACGCGTAGTAACGATCACCACGCCATTGGCGCCCCTGGAGCCATAGATGGCTGTTGCGCTGGCATCTTTCAATACTTCTATATTTTCAATATCCGCCGGGTTGATATCCGCCAGCGGCGAAGTGGAGCGTCCGCCGGTACTCACCGTTTGCAGGCTGGCGTTATTCATAAAAACCCCATCGATGATATAAAGCGGATCATTGTCAGCATTGATAGAAGTAGTACCACGCACCCTTACAAAAACCCCATCGCCGGGCACACCTGTATTGGAATTGATTTGTACGCCGGCGGCCCTTCCCTGCAACTGTGCATCAAAGCTGGCAACGGGTACGGTTATTACATCTGCGCCCTTCACAGAGGAAATGGCGCTGGTAAGATCCCTTCTTTTCTGGGTGCCATATCCTACCACTACTACGTCGTTCAACTGGGTGCTGAGTTCTTCCAGGGCAATATTGCCTGCATTAGACTTATCAGCGTATACTTCCTTCAGTTTATAACCAAGAGAAGAGATCTGGTAAATAACCGGTACTTTCTGGCCGGTGAGAAATGCAAATTCCCCGTTTGGACCGCTCTGCACCTCGTGGGTAGTGCCTTTGATGTGCACAATAGCCCCTGCAACAGGTTGTTGTGATTTAGCGTCAATAATTCGTCCGGAAAGGGAAATGTTGTTTTGAACAATGCTCCTGTGCACAGGTTTGGTAGTATCTGCGCTGTGAGGCGCGCGCAATTCCTGCGACCATGCGGTAGCCGCCAGCAGCAGCCCGCAGCTGCATGCAATAGCAATTTTCATTATCTTTACTTTGGTATGAAAAAATGAGGCCGGTGAAAGCAGGTAACTGCCATCACTGTAAAATGTCTCCAACAGCCTTGATTACCAGCCGGAACTGCGTCACCAGTTCCGGCTTTTTTATTCTTGATTGATCCTTCCTAACATCGGTTAGCCGTGTATTCCACGCAGCAATTTTTCCTCATTAAGTGTAATGATGTTTCCATGTCGGTAATATTTTGAAAGATAAACGGGGCATGTCAACAGGTGGATGAATTTCCCCTAAAGCGGACCCGGAAAGCCGTATGAAGCACAATAATACAATAATTTTTTAAAAGTCTATAATTTTGGTAGACTAATTAAAAAATAAAACGGCAACCTTCTGTGCACGAAGTTTGTTGACCTATGTGTGATTCATTTTCATACAAAAAAGGAATACCATGACCAACAACACTTCACTTATTCCCGATCCTGCTGCATTGGATGAGCTTTGTATCAATACCCTCCGTTTTTTGTCGGTAGACGCGGTGCAGAAAGCCGACAGCGGGCACCCGGGATTGCCTTTGGGCGCCGCCCCGATGGCCTATGTATTATGGACGCGGTTCCTGCGTCATAGTCCTTCCGATCCGCATTGGTTTAACCGCGACCGCTTTGTATTATCCGCCGGGCATGGCTCTGCCTTGCTGTATAGTTTGCTGCATGTAACGGGTTATGATCTGCCCCTGGAAGAGCTGAAGCGGTTCCGGCAATGGGGTAGTAAAACGCCGGGGCATCCCGAGCGTGGCCTGGCGCCGGGTGTGGAAGTAACAACGGGGCCATTGGGACAGGGATTTGCCAACGGAGTGGGAATTGCCATGGCCGAAGCTTACCTGGGGGCCCGCTATAACCGTCCGGGTGATGCGGTGATAGACCACTACACCTATGCGCTGGTAAGCGACGGCGACCTGATGGAAGGCGTTGCAGCAGAAGCCGCTTCCCTTGCCGGTCACTTACGGCTGGGTAAGCTGATTTACCTGTACGACGATAACCGCATCACGCTGGCTTCCGCCACACCGGTTACTTTCACGGAAGACCATGCAAAACGGTTTGAATCATACGGATGGCATACACAAAAAGTGGAAGACGGCAACGACCTGGATGCCATTGACGCCGCGATCCGCGCGGCGCAGGCAGAAACGGACCGGCCTTCCATTATCCTGGTGCGTACACATATAGGTTTTGGTTCTCCCAAACAGGACACCACCGGGGCGCATGGTTCCCCGCTGGGCCCGGAAGATGTAAAACTGACAAAAGAGAAACTGGGCTGGCCGGTGGAACCGGATTTTTTAGTACCAGGAGAAGCCCTGGATCATTTTCGTGCAGCCGTAGACGTGGGCAAAAAATTATCTTCCAAATGGGAAGAGCAAATGATCATCTATGCACAAAAATATCCTGAGCTGGCTAAAGAGTTACGGGCACTGATACACGATAATATTCCTGCAGACTGGGACAAAGACATCACCCCGTTTCCAGCAGATAACAAAGGACTGGCCACCCGTGCGGCGTCGGGGAAAGTGATGCAGGCGTTTTTCAAACACCTGCCTGGTTTTATTGGCGGGTCTGCCGATCTGAACACCTCCACCAACACGGAATTAAAGGACGCCGGTAATTTTGAAAGTCCCGCTATGCAGCAGGGCGACCTGCAGGGAGCAGCCGGCGGCGTATGGGGCTATGATGGCAGGAACATCCAGTACGGCGTACGGGAACACGCCATGGGCGCCATTTCCAATGGATTGGCCGCACATGGTGGTATACTGCCTTACTGCGCCACCTTCCTCACTTTCTCGGATTATATGCGGCCCTCCATCAGGCTGGCGGCGCTTTCCGAGCTAAAGGTGGTGTACGTTTTTACGCACGATAGTATTGCGATGGGCGAAGACGGTCCCACTCATCAGCCGGTGGAACTGCTGGCTGCACTCCGGGCTATTCCCCGCCTGGTAGTGATACGTCCTGCAGATGCGAACGAAACCATTGCTGCCTGGCAGATCGCCGTACTGGAACCGGATAAACCCGTAGCATTGATCCTCACGCGGCAGGCTGTGCCTACACTGGATCGCAG
>NZ_DATMTE010000930.1:0-2079 GCF_035564935.1 Chitinophaga sp.
GCTTTTTGTGATGATATCAACGTTTCATTCCGGCAGCAGCACAGCACCCGGAGGTTAAATTCACGTTTGAAAAATTAGTCTTTATGAATGCATCAACCACCTGTCGGCCTGTCGCCGCACAGAAGTAACCGTCATTTCTAAATTGTAGATAATTCCACTACCAGCGATGTTTAAAACCAAAATCTCATGTTATGTTAAACAAGCAATTTGATTCTCTATTGCCTATCAAAGCATCATTTTTATTGCTATTCTTTTTGGGCATCTCACAAATTTCCTTTGCCCAGCAAAAAATAACGGTAAGCGGTAATGTTGTGTCAGACAGCAGTCAACCCGTTTCCAATGTATCTATAAGAATAAAAGGCGGGACTGCCGGTGGAACCACTGATGAAAACGGCTCCTTTAAGATTAGCGTTGCTAAGGGTGCAGTCCTGCTTTTTTCTTCTATAGGATATGAAGAAAAACAGGTAACAGCCATGAAAGATGGAGAGGTACTAACGGTGACGCTTACCCCAAGCAATGCCAGGTTGAATGACATTGTGGTGGTTGGATACGGAACACGAAAGAAAGAAACCCTGACAGGCTCCATTGCTTCTGTTAAAGGAAGCGACCTGGTTAAATCACCGGCGGGTAACTTCTCCAATTCGTTAGCAGGCCGGTTACCGGGTTTGGTGGCTATTACCAGAACAGGCGAGCCTGGAAATGACGGATCCACATTAAGAATACGTGGGGCCAATACACTTGGCGATAATTCCCCGCTTGTTGTTGTTGACGGTATTGCCGGCAGAAGCCTGGAGCGGCTGGACCCCGCTACCATTGAATCTGTTACGATCTTAAAAGATGCGTCTGCAGCGATATACGGATCACAGGCAGCCAATGGCGTTATCCTTGTTACCACCAAACGCGGTGCATCCGGTAAGCCCACCATTCAATTTTCCCTGAACCAGGGATGGAACACACCTACCGTTCTTCCCAAAATGGCGGATGCGCCACTTTATGCACAGCTACAGAATGAGATCTCTGCTGCTTATCATCCCGGCGACCCATTGCCTTATTCGGCAGAGGATATCCAGAAATACAAAGATGGCTCTGATCCCTGGGGGCATCCCAATACGGATTGGTTTAAAGAAACCATCAGGAAAAATTCTCCGCAACGTTATGGCAACTTAACATTGTCCGGCGGGGCTGAGGCGATAAAATATTTCATTTCACTTGGATCGAATTTTACCGACGGGATTTTCAGGGATGGAGCTACCAACTATTCTCAGACTAATTTTCAAAGTAATATTGACGCAAAAGTTACTAACAACATCCGTTTGAGTTTTGATGTGGTGGGCCGGCAGGAAAACAGGAACTATTCA
The DNA here is from genome assembly GCF_035564935.1 of Chitinophaga sp. Classification (GTDB taxonomy): domain Bacteria; phylum Bacteroidota; class Bacteroidia; order Chitinophagales; family Chitinophagaceae; genus Chitinophaga. The sequence continues at coordinate 1,359 of NZ_DATMTE010000930.1, forward strand.
GGAGGAGGCGCCAATGGGGGAAGCGCCGATCAGGCACAAAATGTTTTCTGGGCATTAAACAGGTCTTTTCCCACGTGGCCGGCAAGATGGCCTAATGGCTTACCAGGACCGGATATTGAATATGGCGCTAACCCGGTAGTGCTGGTTACAGATGCCACGGGTTACACTAAATCAAGAAGCTATATTTTTCAGAGTAATGTAAGGCTCGTGGTTACTATTCCATGGGTAAAAGGACTATCGTTAACCGGTAATGCAGCAATGGACAGAACTATTGTCAGTACCAAACAATTCAGGAAACCGTGGTACCTCTATACCTGGGATAAAACAAGTTTGGATTCCAACGGAACGCCGCTGCTGGTAGCATCCAAAAAAGGGAATACTGATCCGCGACTGCAACAGTGGATGGATAACAATTCCAACGTAACCCTCAATGCGCTGTTAAATTATGACAGGGTTTTTGATAAGCATGATATTAAAGTTCTTTTTGCAGCGGAACGTATTGCCGGTGATAACATGAATTTCTGGGCTTTCAGGAGAAACTATACCAGCGATATTCTTGACGAACTGGATTTAGGAAGTAATGAATTAAAAGACAATGGAGGATCGTCCGGTGTAGCCCGCAGGTTAGATTATTTCGGAAGATTAAGCTATGCCTATGACGCAAAGTATCTCGCTGAATTTGTGTGGCGATACGACGGCTCTTATATCTTTGACCCCGCCG
>NZ_DATMTE010000931.1:0-3210 GCF_035564935.1 Chitinophaga sp.
CTCGATCCGATTTAACACATATTTCAGCTTAACAAATGTATAAAAAAAATACAAAAATAGTATTGAAAATGAAGCTCACCACCTTCATGACAGCTTTTGGCATGCTACAGATCAGCCTAGGGGCGGTAGGACAAAACATCAGTCTCTCCGAAAAGAACAGCTCCCTGGCCAAAGTATTCAAAAAAATAAGTACGCAGACAGGCTATGGATTTTTAGTCGAGGGCAGCCTGCTTAAAATGTCCAGACCGGTCACGATAGAAACCAGAAACACCGATATCAATACGGTATTGGCGGCCATCTTCAAAAACCAGCCCCTGACCTTTGTGCTACGGGACCAATCCGTGCTTGTTTCGGCAAAAAAGACAGCCCCCAGCCCCCTTTCACTATCCTGGGACGCAACGAACATGGCGGCGCAACAACGGGGAACGGTCACTGGAAGAATTACAAACGAAAATGGTGAAGCGCTCGCAGATGCCAGTATCAGCGTGCTCCAGACGGGCCAGTCCTTAAAAAGTAAAGCCGATGGAAGCTATACGTTGAACATCCCCGCCGGAACTTATACCATTGAGGTCAGTTACATTTCCCATCAGACAAAAAGGATCACTGACATCGTTGTCCATGCCGGGAAGCAGACCAGCCTCAGCATCGTTTTAAAAGATGCCGTAAAAAGTCTGGAGCAGGTGGTCGTCACCGGAAGTTATAAACAGGAAAGTATTGCTTCGCTCTACGCCAAACAAAAGAATGAAGCGACGATCTCCAACGGCATCAGCCGCGAGCAAATCGCCGTTCTACCGGACAAAAATGTAGGCGAAACCCTCAAGCGCATCGCGGGTGTCAGCACCAATGACAACCGCCGGGTCGTGATCCGCGGTATTGCCGAACGCTACAACCTTGCCATGATGGATGGTGCTACCCTCCCCAGTACCGACGTGCAGGTCCGGGACTTCGAATTTGATATCGTACCGAGCAACCTGATCGACAATGTCATTATCCACAAGACCGCATCGCCAGACCTGAGCTTTGGCTTTGGCGGTGGACTGGTCAAGATCAACACCCTGGCCATTCCATTGAAAAACTTTACTTCCTTTTCGGTGGGCAGCAAATATATCAATGGCTCAACGGGAAAAGATTTCCTGGGCTATGGCCGTGGCAGCTGGGACTACCTGGCCTTTGACGATGGCACACGGGGCAAGTTCCCGCGGGATCTGACCGTATTCAACGGCATCAATTATGATCCTGCCAACCCTTATAAACCTGTACCCGAAGGTGTGACGCCTTTTACCCCCGAAATGATCGCGGCACAGAACAAACGCATTGGTGGATTAGAACGTTTGGGCACACGAAAATATACCGCGCTACCCGGACAAAACTATCAGTTCAGCCTGGGACGGAGCTACAATACCATGAAAGGCATCTTTGGTTTTGTAGGCTCGCTCAGTTATCGCAATGAACAGTCTATTGATCACATCTCCAATTTCGAACGGGGCAACTGGCAAAAAACAGACGGGGCCACCTACGATATAAACACCGGAAAAGAAATCAACCCGACGATCTCCACACAGTATAATTTTAATTCGAGCTTAAGCGGATTGGTCAATTTGGGCTGGAACAGCAAAAATCATAAAATAACCTCCCGCAACTTTTATTCCCGCATGTTCAACAATCAGTTTTCCGTAATCGAAGGTTGGGGAAACGATATTGGGTATGGCTCGAGACCGGCTATCCGGGAGTACGACCGCCCCAAATTTATCGATATGCTCCAGAACAGGCTGGATGGGGAACATCGTTTCGGCAATTTTAAAGTGGAATGGAATATTGCCCGCAACCGGCTAAACAACCTGGAGAAAGATGCGACCGAGGCCTGGCTCGAACCCAGAGGCACCCTGAATGACACCCTATACAATGTCGTCCCTTCGCATTATGCCAATGCCGGTGACGGGACATTTACACGCTCCGAATACCATTATACGGAGACCAACAGCATTGCTGAGGCTGCATTGAGCTATCAGACGAACTGGCTGGGGCAAAAGCAGGCCCTGAAAGGCGGCTATCAGTTTATGGATCGGCATGGATTGTTCGAATGGGTCTCCCTGCCCATCGTTTCGGTCGGTGCAAATACCTTTTCCCCCGTCAATACCTGGTCGAAGTACCTTGAATTTAAAGATCCCTTACATGGGATGTTCTATTATCCTGCCGCCTTCTCCATCAGTGCCTATGAAGGGAAAAATATCAACCAGGCAGTCTATGCCATGCTAGACAACCGCTTCAACTCCTGGATCAGATTGGTCTGGGGATTGCGTGCCGAATACTTCAAGTATAAAAGCCTGCAAAACGGCGACAACGACCTACAGATGGATGCACGCACCATTGCCATGCGCAAGCAGCGCTTTGTCGATCCCAAAACCGGCAAACTGGTGGGCATGACGGCGGATCCCGAGACCGAAGAGAAAACCTGGCGCTACCTGCCCTCGGCGAGCCTGACATTGACACCCGTACAGGATTTCAATATCCGCATGGCCTATTCGCAGTCGGTAGTCCGCCCCGCATTGATCGAAAACTCCAGGATGGTACGCCAGGATCCCGCACTGGGCGGAGCTTACCGCAGGAATGAAGGTGTACTGTCTACCGTCATAGACCATTATGACATGCGTTTGGAATGGTATCCTTCCCTCGCGGAAGTCATCTCCATCGGATTTTTCTACAAATATTTTCAGAACCCGATCGAATTGTACCGGCAGATGATGGACTCCTCCCACCGTATCTATGTCACGACGAACATCTCCGAATGGGCCAAAGTAAAAGGACTGGAGTTTGATATCCGTAAAAACCTAGGATTTATACTTCCGGGCTCCCTGCTGGAGGATTTCAATTTCAGCGGGAACATCACGCTTCAAAGCTCCGAAGTACAATCGGCCGAATTCAGGGCCAAGGGCATCGACACGGATAAGTATGGAAATACCTTTGAATACCGCGAAAAACAGTTCCTGAAAAGCAAGCGCCCGCTCTACGGACAGATACCCGTCGTATACAATGCGGCCTTACAGTATGCCGGAGACCGCTTAGGTGCCAACGTAGCCTTCAACCATATGGGCTACAAAACCTTTATGACAGCCATGAGCGAAGACCTTATTGAATACGAGCGTCCCCGCAATCAGCTGGACGCACAGCTGAGCTACTAATTATTGAAAAATAAAAATCTGGACCTCAAAC